>JALYVP010000347.1 GCA_030853185.1 Actinomycetota bacterium
CCATCCCGGGGCGGTGTAGCGACCCGAGCATCGAGGTCGGTATCCGACGCGGTCACGACAGGCCCCGCTCCTTCGTCGCCCGCCGAACGGCCATCGCCCGACGAGCCGTTCGCGTCGCCACCCCGCCGGGGCTGGTCACTCCCCGGCCGCTGACCGCCGCCGCTACGGGAGCGGTTGCGACCGCCCCGCGAACCGCGCCGACGGCGTCGAGGCGCGGGAGTGGGCCCCGTCAGGCCCGCCGAACTCTCTCCTTGGCCAGGCTCGTCGGCCTGGGCCTGACCGTCAGGCATGTCAGCCCGGGCCGGATCGCCGGGTCCGTTCGGGGCTTCCGGGCGGGCCGTGCCTTCCGGGTCGACCGATGCTGCATCGGACATAAGTGCGTTCCCTTCTCATGACGCACGTCCGAGGACGTGCGGCGCGTCCGTCGCTGCGACCGAACCAGGCCCGGGGGAGGGCAAGGGTTCGTGCCGCGCGCCGTCGCGCAAGATCCATTGGTTGAGCCGGCGTACGTGGCGCTCGTCGAGCCCCGGATCGAGCGCACGGAGCACTTCGATCGGCCGGATGCTGCGGGGTTGGGTGGCCAGGTCCGCCTCCAGCCACACCTCGGTACCGTCGCCGGCGCCGTTCAGCGACTCGGGGACCCGGAGGTCCTCGATGCTGGGACGGATGTCCTCGATGATCTCGGCCCCTTTGCGCATGCGGGTGACGATCACCTCGGACGCCTCGAGCAGCCGGGCCACCGACGCCCGGATCTGCTCCACCACGACCGGCGCCGGGTCAAGCGTGCCATGACCGATGACCACCGGCTGGCCCGGAGCCACCGAATCTCCGGCGCCGGGAAGGGGAGGCAGAGCCGGGACCGCCGCCCACCGCCAGGTGCACGAGACGACTGACTCCTGCAGCGACGGGCCCCGTGCCTCGATCAGCGCCGCGGCCGTGACGTCGACCCCGGCCGGCAAGGCCTCCGACAGGCTCACGACCATGGCGTCAAGGGCGGCGACGTCGATGGTGCCGGGCTCGGCGGCCACATCGACGTCGAGGTACTCGGCGACCGACTCGTGCCCGGTCGGCAGGGCCAGACCGAAGCTGACCTTCGGTCGGGGCGAGAAGCCGGCGCTGTAGGCGAGGGGTAGGGCGACCCGGCGAAAGGCCCGCTCCCACATGCGGGCCACGTCACGGTGACTGGTCCAGCGGATCTTGCCCGTCTTGATGAATCGGAACCGGACCCTGGTGACCGTCAGAGCGGGCGTCATGTTGGCGCCTCGGAGCCGACGAGAGGCCGCCGGGCACCGAGGATCACGGGGACCTCGCCAGCGTGCGACAGATCCTGACCGGTGCCCTGGCTGCCGCCTGCGGGTGGGACGGCCGACGCGACGACGTGTTCGAGCCCGTAGCCGGTGCACGCCCCGCAGTCGTAGCAGGGCGTCCATCGGCAGTCCTCAGTCCCCGCGGCAGCCAGGGCGTCGATCCACTCGTGCCAGAGAAAGTCCTCGTGCAGCCCGGCCGAGATGTGAGCCCAGGGCAGGCACTCCTCTCGGGTCCGGTCCCGGTGGACGAACCAGTCGATCGACAGCCCGTGGTTGGCCATGGCCTCGGTCCACAGGCCCAGATGAAAGTGCTCGGACCACTCCTGGAACGTCCCCCCCCGGCGCCAGACCTCTTCGATGACCGCCCCGACCCGCCGGTCACCGCGGCTGGCGATGCCTTCCACCAAGGCGGCCTCAGGATCGTGCCAACGCAGTTGCACGCCCTTGTCGTGGCGGGTGGCGTCGCGCAGCAGGTGAACCTTGCGCCGCAGCTCCTCGGGGGTGTCCTGGCCGAACCACTGGAACGGCGTCTGCGGCTTGGGCACGAACCCGCCCACCGAGGCACTGACGGTCGGGTGGTTGGTGTACTTGCGGCCGATGGCGGCGCAGTTCTTGGCCAGCTGGGCAATGCCGAGCGTGTCCTCGTCGGTCTCGGTGGGAAGGCCGATCAGGAAGTACAACTTGATCCGCCGCCAGCCTTGCGAGAAGGCCGACTCTACTGCGCCGTAGAGGTCCTCCTCCCGGATCAGCTTGTTGATGACCTGACGCATCCGCCACGTGCCCCCCTCGGGGGCGAAGGTCAGCCCGGTACGTCGCACCCGGGAGATCTCCGCGGCGATGCCCACGGTGAACGCGTCGACGCGGAGGCTGGGCAGGCTGACCGAGACCTGGCCCCGGCACGCCGGATCATCGATGATTCCGGTCACCACGTCGCCGATGTCGGAGTAGTCAGCACTCGAGAGCGAGGTCAGGGTGACCTCGTCGTAGCCGGTCCGGGCCAGGCCGTCGGAGACCATCTGGCGCACCTGGTCGGCGGGCCTCTCCCGCACCGGTCGGGTGATCATCCCTGCCTGACAGAAGCGGCATCCACGGGTGCAGCCCCGGAAGATCTCCACGTTGAGCCGGTCGTGAACCACTTCGGTGATCGGAACCAGCTGCGCCTTGGGGTAGGGCCACGCCCCCAGGTCGGCGATGGTGCGCTTCTCGACTCGCTCGGGGACGTCGGGGTCGCAAGGGGCGATCGACAACAACGCCGGCCCGTCATAGGTGACGTCGTAGAGAGCTGGCACGTAGACGCCGGGGATCCGGGACAGGTCGCGCAGCAGGCCAGCCCGCGTCGCGGCCGTCTGCTCCACCGCCTTCCAGGCGGCTACCGCTTCGGTGATGTCACCGATCACCTCCTCGCCGTCGCCGATGACGAAGGCGTCGACGAAGTCGGCGAGAGGCTCGGGGTTGTACGTGCAATGACCGCCGGCGACGACCAGGAGATCCTCGGGACCTCGCGCCGCGCTGCGGACGGGGGCACCGGCCAGGTCGATGCAGTTGAGGACGTTGGTGTAGACCAGCTCGGCCGACAGGTTGAACGCCAGCAGGTCGAACTCCGACGCCGGGGCGTGGGTGTCGACGGAGAACAACGGCAGACCCCGGGCCCGCATCTCCGCCTCCATGTCGACCCAGGGCGCGTAGGCCCGTTCGGCCAGTCCGTCGGCCCGCTCGTTGACGATCTCGTAGAGGATCTGGAGGCCCTGGTTGGGCAGCCCTATCTCATAGGCGTCGGGGTAGGTCAGCAACCACGCCGCCTGGCCGGGCTGGCGCACCGGTTGCTGAGATCCATCTTCACAACCGATGTACCGGGCCGGTTTGGCGACACGGGCCAACAGAGGCTCGATCTTCGGCCACAGCGTCGTCATCGTCTTGTCGAGTCTAGGTGATGCAGGCGCTACGGTATTCAGG
>JALYVP010000084.1 GCA_030853185.1 Actinomycetota bacterium
GTCGATGTCCCCTGCGGACATCAACACCTCGGTCAACACCGCCAACATCCTCGGTCGGGGCGGCGCCGGCTTCGAGGCCGGTCGGAAGTGGGGGATGCTGGCCAAGAAGACGCCGGTGTACCTCACGATCAACGGCGACGAGAGCGAGCCGGCCACCTTCAAGGATCACATGCTGATCGAGGGCGACCCCCATCTGTTGATCGAGGGTGCCCTCATCTGCGCCTACGCGGTGGCGGCGGACCAGATCTTCCTGTTCATCCGCGGCGAGTTCCCTCTTGCCATCGAGCGGTTGCAGGTCGCCCTCAACGAGGCTTACGCCCACGGAGCCGTGGGTCGGGACATCTTCGGCAGTGGCTGGTCCATCGACATCGTGGTCCACCCCGGAGCCGGGGCTTACATCTGCGGGGAGGAGACGGCGCTGCTGGAGTCGCTGGAGGGCAAGCGCGGCTATCCCCGCATCAAGCCCCCCTTCTTCCCCGCCGCCGTTGGTCTCTACGGTGCGCCGACCGTCGTCAACAATGTGGAGACCGTTTGCAACCTTCCGTGGGTGATGACCCATGGTGGTGACGCCTTCGCCGAGCTGGGCGAGGGGCGGTCGAAGGGGACCAAGCTTCTGGCCCTCGCCGGTCACGTGAAGCGCCCCGGCAACTACGAGTTGGAGTTTGCCAAGGCAACCTTCCGCGATCTCATCTACCACCCTGCTCTCGGTGGCGGCGTCCGGGACGACAACGAGTTGAAGGCGTTCATCCCCGGCGGGGCCTCCTCGCCGTGGCTGGGGCCCGAGCACCTCGATGTGCTGCTCGCCAACGAGAAGATCGCCGAGGTCGGCAGCATGGCCGGCTCCGGATCGGTCGTCGCCATGGACCACACCACCTGTTCGGTGCGCGCCGCCTGGCGCATCGTCCGCTTCTTCCACCGGGAGTCCTGCGGGCAGTGCACGCCGTGCCGGGAGGGTGGCGGATGGCTGGAGAAGATCCTGGCCCGCATCGAGGGCGGCCAGGGCCGGGAGTCGGACCTCGACCTGTTGATGGACGTGTGTGACAACATCTCGCCGGGGGTGAAGTGGCCCCCGGCCCAGACGACCATCTGTGTCCTCGGGCCCTCCATGCCTCCCGCCGTCTCGGCCGGCATCACCATGTTCCGTGACGAGTTCCTGACCCACATCCGCGACGGGGGCTGCCCGTTTCCTCCCGATCGCCTGCCGGCAAGGGTCGCCCGTGTCTGAATCGGCGCCAGTCCCGTACGTGCCCCCGTTCCCGACGCAGAGCGCGGTGGGCACCCCGGCGCCGTCGCCGTCGCCGAGCGACGAGACCGTGACCGTGACCGTCACCCTCGACGGCCGGACCGTCACCGTCCCCGAGGGCCAACTGATCATCACCGCGGCGGAGGAGGCCGGGGTCTACATCCCCCGGTTCTGCTACCACCCGCGCATGAAGCCGGTCGGCATGTGCCGCATGTGCCTGGTCGAGGTCGTCGGACCGCGGGGTTCGTCGCTGGTGCCGGCCTGCTACAACACCGTCAGCGACGGCATGGAGATCCGGACCCAGAGCGAGCCGACCAAGAAGGCCCAGGACGGCGTCCTGGAGTTCCTCCTGATCAACCATCCCCTCGACTGCCCGGTCTGCGACAAGGGGGGCGAGTGCCCCCTGCAGGACCAGACCCTGGCCTACGGCCCCGGCGAGACACGCTTCGTCGAGGAGAAGCGTCATTGGGACAAGCCGATCCCCATTTCCGACCTGGTCTACCTGGATCGAGAACGCTGCATCCAATGCGGGCGCTGCGTGCGATTCGCCGATGAGGTGGCGGGCGATCCCCTGATCGACTTTGCAGCTCGCGGCGATGAGACCGAGGTCGCCACGTTCCCCGACTCGCCGTTCTCCTCGTACTTCTCCGGCAACATCGTCCAGATCTGCCCCGTCGGCGCCCTCACCGCCACGCCCTACCGGTTCCGAGCCCGCCCCTGGGACCTCGAGCAGGTGGAGAGCAGCTGCACGTCCTGCTCGATCGGCTGCCGGGTAGCAGTCCAATCCAGCTCCGATGAGGTGACCCGCTACATCGGGGTGGACTCCGACCCGGTCAACTGGGGCTGGCTGTGTGACAAGGGCCGCTTCGACTATTCGTCCCTGCACAGCGATCAGCGGATGTCCGTTCCGCTCATGCGCCGAGGCAACGACCTGGTCGAGGTCAGCTGGGCCGAGGCTCTCGACGCCGCCGCCGCCGGTCTGGCTGCGGCCCGGGACGGCGCGGCCCGGGACCCGGACACCAGCGACGGCGTCGGCGTGATCGGCGGGGCCCGCTTGCCCAACGAGGATGCCTACGTCTGGGCCAAGGCGGCGCGCACGGCGCTCGGCACCGACCATGTCGACGCTCAGCTGGGCGACGGGTTGGCCGCCACCACCCTCCTCGCCCTGCGTCGCGCCACCATCGATCAGGCCGTCGCCGCCCCCCTCGTCCTGACCCTGGCGCCGGACGTCAAGGAAGAGCTGCCCATCGTCTACCTGCGTCTGCGCGACGCGGCCCGCGAAGGCGCCCTGCCCATCGTGGAGCTGGCCCCCCGCCGGGGCGGTCTGTCCCGCTACGCCGCCCAGACCTTGTGCTACCGCCCCGGCGAGGTCGCCGAGCTGGTCCAGGTCCTGGCCGGCTCCTCGCCCGTGGGCGACCCGGTTGCCGGCGTTGCCGCCGCTGACATCGAGGCGGCCCGCCAGCGGATGGCCGACGCATGGGAGCACGGTCGCCCCGGTGCCCCGTCCATCGTGGTCATCCTGGGCCGGCCGTCCATGGCCGAATCCGAGGCCTCGATCGTCTCTGCTGCCAAGACGCTGGCCGCTCTGCCCGGCGTCGCCTTTCTCTCGGCCCTACGACGGTCCAACATCCACGGAGCTCTGGACCTGGGGTTGGCCCCGGGCGTCCTTCCCGGTCGGGTCGGCATCGACGACGGTCGCTCCTACTACGAGGAGGCCTGGGGGGCTTCGCTGCCGGAGAAGCCCGGCCTGGATACGGCCGGAATCCTCTCCTCCGCGGCAGCCGGCCGCCTGGGCGGTCTGATCCTCGTCGGCGCCGACCCCGTTGGCGACTTCCCCGATGCCGATGCCGCCATCCGTGGTCTCGAAGGCGCCCGCTTCGTCGTTGCCATTGACACGTTCCTCAATGCCTCCTCCCGCCACGCCGACGTGATCCTGCCGGCCGCCACCTACGCCGAGCGGCGGGGGACCTTCACCAACCTCGAGGGGCGGATCTCCTGGCTGGGCCAGATGATCACTCCCCCCTGTGCGGCCTGGCCGGATTGGATGATCGCCACCGAGCTGGCCGACCGGCTCGGCACCGATCTGGGCTTCACCAGCCTGGAGGCGATCTGGGCTGAGGTCGAGCGCCTTTCCCCCCTGCACCGGGGCGCCGGTTACGACACCCTGGCCAGCCGCCAGGGGCGCGACGGCGTCGTCGTGCCGATCGACGCCAATGCCGACATGGCGGCCCCCCGCCGCCTGGACCCAATGGCCGACCCCGGGATCGCGTCGACCGAGAACCACATGGCGTCGCCGACACCTCTGACTGGCGCCGGCGCGGGCCGGGTCGATCGTCCCGGTGGTGATAGTGGGGCCGACTTTGCGGCACGCGCTGACCGTCGTCCCCCGATGCTCACCTCGTCGACGACGATGCCCGATGTGGGTGAGCACGGGCGACCAGGAGGAGCCTCCAGGCCGCCCGGCGGTGCGGCCATGCGCCTGGTGGCGACGAGAACTCTTTGGGATGCGGGCACGATCGTGACCCACTCGACGGGCCTGGCCAGCCTGGCGCCCGAGCCGACCGTCGGGATCCGACCCGACGACCTCGAACGCCTCGGCATCCGTGAGGGCGCGATGGTCCGGATCACCTCGACCAAGGGCAGCGTGGTCGCCCCCGCCCGTTCTGAGTGGGGCTTGGCCACCGGTTGCGTGTCGTTGCCGTGGAACGCCCCCGGCGTGGCGGTCAGCACCCTCATCGATGCCTCCGCCTCCTGCACCGAGGTCAGCCTCGAACCGGACCCGGACCCGGGCCCCGGCGCCGGGCCCTCCCAACGAGCTGAGGAGGCCACCGACCATGCATGACCTCTTCCAGGGCGACCCGCTGTTCAACAACGGGCTCAATCTGGCCGTGTGGATCATCCTGGTGGTCAAGGCGGTGGCGGTCTTCGCCATCGTCATGGTCTCGGTGCTGTTCATGGTCATGTACGAGCGCAAGGCGGTGGCCTGGCTCGGGGTCCGGCACGGGCCGAACCGGGCCGGTCCCGGAGGTTGGCTCCAGTCCCTGGCCGACGGCACCAAGCTGTTCTTCAAAGAGGCCTTCCTGCCGGCCCGGGCTGACAAGTGGGTCTACAAGCTGGCCCCCTACCTGTCATTGCTCCCCGCCTTCCTGGCGTTCTCCATAGTCCCGATGGGTGGCCACATCACCATCGCCGGGCACACCACCCGCCTGCAGCTGGTCGATCCTCAGTGGGGCATCCTCCTGTTGCTCATGTGCTCGGGCGTGGGCGTCTACGGGATCATGTTGGCGGGCTGGTCGTCAGGCGCCAAGTATTCCCTGCTCGGTGCGGTCCGGGCCAGCGCCCAGATGGTCTCCTACGAGGCGGCGATCGGCCTGACCGTGGCCACGGTCGTCGTCGTGACCGGGTCGGTGCACACCAGCGCCATCGTCGGGGCCCAGCACGGGGGGTTCCTCTACCACTGGAACATCATCCACACCGGGCTCATCCCCTTCGCCCTGTTCGCCATCGCCATCACCGCCGAGATGGCCCGGCCCCCGTTCGACCTGGTCGAGGCGGAGGAGGAGATCTCCGGCGGGTTCAACATGGAGTACTCCTCCATCGGTTTCGCCCTGTTCTATCTGGCCGAGTACATGAACCTGGTCACCAACTCCGCCATCATCACCACCCTGTGGCTGGGCGGCCCCGACGGGCCCAGGATCTTCGGCAACAGCATCGGGCCGGTGTGGTTCATCGTCAAGGTCCTCGTCCTGCTCTTCATCTTCGTCTGGATCCGAGCCACGCTGCCCCGCTTGCGCTACGACCAGCTCATGGAGCTGGGCTGGAAGCAGATGATCCCCGCGGCGCTGGCCCTGTTGATGATCGTCGCCGGATTTGAGGTCAGTGTCGGCTACGGCTTCATGGCCATCGGGTTGAGCGCCCTGGCCATGCTGCTCCTGTCGCGGGCCATCGACGTGGGCCGGGAGGCCCGAGAGGTGGAGGAAGGCACACCAGAAGGGCACTACCGGGAGGTGAATCCATGAGCTTCCTCAACTTCTTCAAGGGTTTCATCGTCACCGGCAAGCTGCCGTTCAAGCCAAAGGTGACGGTCCAGTATCCCGAGGACAAGCGGCTCAAACCGGAGCGGTTCCACGGCCGTCACGTCCTCAACCGTTACGAGGACGGCATGGAGAAGTGCATCGGCTGCGAGCTGTGCGCCGGTGTCTGCCCGGCCCGGTGCATCTATGTGCGCGGCGCCGACAACCCGCCCGACGCCCCGGTGTCGCCAGGCGAGCGATACGGGTTCGTCTACGAGATCAACTTCCTGCGCTGCATCCACTGCGACCTGTGCGTGGAAGCGTGCCCCACCGAGGCCATCACCGAGTCGAAGATGTTCGAGTGGTCCTTCACCAGCCGGGAGCAGGCCATCTACACCAAGGCCGAGTTGCTGGTGGACGACGCCGGCAGCCCTCGCAAGCTGCCGTGGGAGGATTGGAAGCCGGGCGACGAGCGCAACACCTCAGGGTGGGTGCGGGCCACCAGCCCGGCCGGCTCCGCGGCGATGGAAGGCATTCCCCTATGGTCCGGCGAGCTCGGCCACGGGGTCCGCCCGGCTCAAGCTGGCCAGTCCGATCCCGGGGCCGCCGACATCACCGCCGACAACGACCTGTCGCTACGGGAGACGGCCGGTGCCGCCCTGGAGGGCATCGGCGTCAGCGGAGAGAGGCCCCGACGGGAAGCCCAGGAGAGCCGACCGGGCACGGGGGACGACCAGGGCCAGCGCCATCCCGGGGGGGGACGATGATCGCCGCCCTCGCACCGCTCGCCAACGCGGCGTCCTCCGGGGTCCACCTGGCCCACGCCTCGGCCTGGGTCGTCTTCGTGATCGGCGCCGTGCTCATCCTGGCCGGCGCGTTCGGGGTGGTGCTGCTGCGCAACCCTGTGCACTGCGCCCTGATGCTGGTGGTGACCCTCTTCGGGATCGCTGTCGAGTTCATCGACCAGCAGGCCGACTTCCTCGCCGCCGTGCAGATCATCGTCTACGCCGGCGCCGTCGTCATCCTGTTCCTGTTCGTGATCATGTTCCTCGGCGTTGACCGCAAGGAACGCATCGCCGCCGAGCCGTTCCGGGGCCAGAAGCCGCTGGCTGCCATCCTCGGCGTCATCACCCTCGTTGAGCTGCTGGTACTGTCCCGGGTCCAGCACTGGACGGGAGGCGCGCACAGCCTGTCGGGGCCGCTGGTGCAGCAGAACACCCCGGCCGCCCGGGCTGCGGCCCATGCCGCCGGTCCGCTTGGCGGCCAGAACATCGCCCAACTCGGCCAGTCCATCTACACCCGATACCTGTTGCCGTTCGAAATGACCTCGGCGCTGCTGGTCATCGCCGTGGTGGCCACGGTGGTGCTGGCCCGCCAGGCCGGCCGCACAGCCAGCGAGATGACCAAGCAGGAACAGGACGACCTGCGGGCAAAGAGGTCCGGCACCGCCTCCGGAGGAGCGTCATCGGGCACCGCCTCGGGAGGAGCGTCATCCGGCAGAGGGGCGGCCACGTGAGCGTTCCTGGAGCCTGGTACCTGGTGCTGGCGGCCATCCTTTTCGGCGTGGGGGCCGCCGGCCTGCTCATTCGCCGCAACGTGCTCGTCATGTTCATGTGCGTCGAGCTCATGCTCAACGCCGTCGGCCTGACCTTCGTGACCTTCGCCCGGATGCTCAACGACATCGGCGGTCAGTCCTCGGTGTTCTTCATCCTGGTGGTCGCCGCCGCCGAGGTGGTGGTCGGGCTCGGGATCATCGTGGCCATCTTCCGCCGTCGTCCAGCGGCCACTGCCGACGACATGCACATCATGAAGGGTTAGGACCCGTTGAACGCCGCCTACGTGATCCTCGGGCTCCCGCTCCTCGGTGCTGTCATCCTCCTCGTTGGGGGCCGGCGCTTCGGCGACCCCCTCGCCGGTTGGCTGGCCACCCTGCTGGCGTTCGGTTCCTTCGCCGCCACCATCGTGACGTGGTTGTCGCTGCTGTCGCGCACCGGCTCCCACCGCACGGTGATCAAGGAGATCTTCACCTGGTTGCCCGTCGCCGGCCTCCACGTGGACTTCGCCCTGCAGATCGATCCTCTGGCCATCACCATGGCCCTGTTCGTCACCGGTGTCAGCAGCCTGATCCACCTGTACTCGATCGGCTACATGCGCCACGACGACCAGTACCCCAAGTTCTTCCTCCTGCTGAACCTGTTCCTGTTCTCCATGCTGGTGCTGGTGCTGGCCAACAACTTCCTCTTCAGCTTCCTCGGCTGGGAGGGAGTCGGCTTCTGCTCCTACGCATTGGTCGGGTTCTGGTTTGACCGCAACTCGGCGGCGGTGGCGGCCAAGAAGGCCTTCATCACCAACCGGGTGGGGGACTTCGGGTTCATGATCGCCCTGTTCCTGATGTTCAACCACTTCGGGTCATTCGACTACTCCAAGGTGCTCGGCCCCCTCATGAGTGGCGGTGCGGGCGCCCTGGCCGGGGCTACGGCGACCGGGATCGGGCTGATGCTCTTCCTTGGCGCCGCCGGCAAGTCGGCCCAGCTTCCGCTGTACATGTGGCTGCCCGACGCCATGGAGGGCCCCACGCCGGTGTCCGCCCTCATCCACGCCGCCACCATGGTGACCGCCGGCGTGTACCTGATGGCCCGGGCCGCTCCCATCCTGCACTACACCCACAGCACCCAGGTGGTCATCGCCATCGTGGGGGCGGCCACCGCGTTCTACGCCGCCACCGTGGCCTGCACCCAGAACGACATCAAGCGGGTTCTGGCCTATTCGACGATCTCCCAGTTGGGCTACATGTTCCTGGCCATCGGCGCCGGCGGCTACGTCGACGGCCTCTTCCACATGATCAGCCACGCGTTCTTCAAGGCCCTGCTCTTCCTGGCCGCCGGATCGGTGATCCACGCCATGGCCGACGAGCAGGACATGAAACGGATGGGGGCGTTGCGCAAGTACCTCCCCATCACGTTTCCGGCGTTCATCGTGGGTTTCCTGGCCCTGTCGGGGATCTTCCCCTTCGCCGGGTTCTGGTCCAAGGACGACACCCTCGACGCCGCCTGGCACATGAACTTCTTCCTGTGGCTGACCGGTGCGGTCACCGCCGTGCTCACGGCCTACTACATGAGCCGTCAGGTGGCCCTGGTCTTCGGCGGCCGAGCCCGCTGGGAAGATGCGACCGACATCGTGGCGTCCACCGGCACCGAGGAACGAGCGGCGACCGGCGGCGCCGTCGAGCCCGCAGCAGCCGAACCCGGAGCTGCGAAGGGCGCCGGCTCCGAGCCTCACGGTCATGGGAACCGGCCCCACGAGTCGCCGCTGGTGATGACCGTGCCCCTGGTCCTGCTGATGGTCGCCTCGTTCTTCGGTGGGCTGCTCAACCTGCCGTTCTTCGGCATGGACTACCTGACGAAGTTCCTGGCCCCGGTCTTCCCGACCGCCATAGCCGCCGACATCCATGTGGCCTCGAGCACCAAGGTCATCCTGTCAATCATCGTGCTGATCGGCTGCGTGGGGGGCATCGTCGTCGGGCTGGGGATCTGGAAGACCGCCGAGCATCCCCAACTGGAGCCGGCATTTCTCCGCCGCCAGTGGTTCCTCGACGATGGGCTGGCCGCCGCCGTGTCGGGGCCCCTCAACGACGCCGCGGTCGGCCTGGCGTACGGGGTGGACGCCGAAGTGGTCGACGGCGGGATCAACGGCCTTGCCCACCTGACCACCGCCGCCGGCCGTCAGCTCCGTCGTCTGCAGACCGGTTACGTCCGCAACTATGCCCTGGCCTTTGGGGTTGGCATCGCCGCCGTGCTCTGCTACGTCGGCACCCGGGTGGGCAACTGAACCCATGAACACCGCCCTCGGTTTCCCCATCCTCACCGTCGCTATCCTTCTGCCCGTCATCGGGGCGGTGGCCGTCACCGCCATCCCGTCGTCGCATGACGAGGACGCCAAGCTCCTCGGCATGCTGGTCGCGCTGGCCGAGCTCGCCCTCGCCGTCACCTTGGTCATCGAGTTCCACCAGGGTCAGGCCGGTTTCCAGTTCGTCAGCCAGCACGCCTGGATCTCCAGCTTCGGCATCGCCTGGAAGGTCGGCGTCGATGGCATCTCGCTCTTCCTCGTCGCCGTCACCACCCTGCTGTTCCCCGTCGCCATGGCCGGGCCGAAGATCCGGGGGAGCGCCAAGTCGTTCATGGGCTGGATGCTTCTTCTCGAAGGGGCGTGCATCGCCACGTTCCTGTCCATGGACCTGTTCTTGTTCTTCGTCATGTTCGAGATCACCCTGGTGCCCGGCTACTTCGTCATCTCCGGGTGGGGTGCGTTCCGGCGCAACTACGCGGCCATGAAGTTCTTTGTGTACACCTTCGCCGGCTCGGCCTTCCTCCTGGTCGGCATCATCGCCCTGGTCTTCCTCGCCGCCCCCCACAACGGCGGTCACCAGACCTTCGACCTGATCACCCTGACCCGTTTGGCGGGCACGCTGCCGGCCGCCGACCAGAAGGTCATCTTCGCGGCCATGGCCGTGGCCTTCGCGGTGAAGATGCCGGTCGTCCCGTTCCACACGTGGATGCCCGACGCATACACCGAGGCGCCCACGGCCGGCTCCATGGTCATCGCCGGGATCGTCTTCATGCTCGGCACCTACGGCATCCTGCGTTTCGGGGTGTTCCTCTTCCCCAAGGCGGCCGTGGACCTGGCGCCCGTGCTGCTGACGCTCGGGGCCCTCGGCATCACCTACGGGGCCATCGTGGCCATCGTCCAGAAGGACCTCAAGCGCCTTGTCGCCTACGCCTCGGTCGCCGATGTCGGCTTCATCGTGCTCGGCGTCTTCGCCTTCAGCTCCCAGGGCCTGACGGGGGCGGTTCTGGAGATGGTCAACCACGGTCTCACGACCGGCGCCATGTTCTTCCTGGTCGGGATCATCTGGGAGCGGCGCCAGACGTTCAAGATCGCCGAGCTGGGCGGGTTGCAGAAGAGCGCCCCTGTGCTCGGCGGGGTCTTCGTCCTGGTCATCATGAGCGCCATCGGCCTCCCCGGCCTCAACGGCTTCGTCGGAGAGTTCCTCGTCCTGGTCGGCACCTTCGTCACCCACCGCTGGTGGGCGGTGGTCGGCGCCACCGGTGTCATCCTCTCGGCCATCTATCTGCTGTGGGCCTACCAGCGGGTCTTCCACGGGGTGGCCACCGGCGCCAACGCCGTCGTCAAGGACATGACCTGGCGGGAGAGGGGCGCCATCCTGCCGCTCGTCGCCGGCATCGTGTTCCTCGGCATCTACCCCAAGCCGTTCCTCGACCGGGTCACCCCCTCGGTCGACCATCTGGTCACCCACGTGTACCAGGCCGATCCCGGTTTCGGCATACCGGCCCACGGCCGGCCCGGTCGGGTCTACGCCGTGCCCGCCAATCAGATCGTCGACGGGCCCGGCCAGGCGCCGAGCGGTGTGGCCACCGCGTCGCCCCCGAGCGCGGGTAGCTCGCCGAGCACCGGCACCCCAGGAGGCAACCCGTGAGGACCATCCCCCAAGCGGCCCTTCACACCCAGGCCGCGATCCACACCCAGACCGCCCAATGCCTGCAGGGCAACGTCGTCCAATCCCTGTGCACCGCCAAGGCCAGCCTCCACATCCCCGTGGAGTACCGCAGCATCGCCCCCGTCCTGGTCCTGGGCATCGGCTCCCTTCTGCTCCTCGCCGTCTCCGCCCTGATCCCTCGCCGTTCCCGCCCCGCCCTGTATCCGCTGCTGACCGCCATCATCGGCGGGGTGGCGGCGGTGGCCTCGGCGTTGTGCTGGCTCGACATCTCCGACCACAAGGCGCAGGTGACCATCGGCGGGCAGGTCTTCTACGACCACTTCTCGATGTTCTTCTGCCTGCTGATCAGCGTGGCCACCATCTTCGGGGCCCTGGCCTCGGACAGCTACCTGCAGCGGGAAGGCCTCGACGGGGTGGAGGCCTACGCCCTGATGTGCCTCTCGGGCGTCGGCGCCATGCTCATGGCCGAGTCGGCCGGAACCATCATGCTGTTCCTGGGCCTGGAGATCATGTCCATCGCCCTCTACGTCCTCGCCGCGTTCCACCGGCGCCGGGCCGAGTCGGGCGAAGCCGGACTCAAATACTTCATCCTGGGCTCGTTCTCCTCTGCCATCTTCCTCTACGGCGCGGCCCTGGCCTACGGGGCGACGGGCACCACCCAGTTCACGGAGATGGCCCAGTTCCTCGGTACCAACGTCCTGCTCAACAGCGGGGTGCTGCTGGCCGGCATGGCCCTGCTGATCGTCGGGCTGGGCTTCAAGGTGGCGGCGGTGCCGTTCCACTTCTGGACGCCCGACGTCTATCAGGGGTCGCCGACCCCCTTCACCGGGTACATGGCCTCGGTTGCCAAGGCCGCCGGGTTCGCCGGATTGTTGCGGGTCCTGCTCGAGGGGTTCGGGTCCCAGCAGGCCAACTGGCGCCCGATCATCTGGGTGATGGCGGTCCTGACCCTGCTGGTCGGCTCGGTGCTGGCCATCGTCCAGAGGGACTTGAAGCGGATGCTGGCCTACTCGTCGATCGGCCAGGCCGGCTACGTTCTGATCGGACTCCAGGCCGGGTCCACCCTGGGCACGGCCGGGGCCCTGTTCTACCTGCTCACCTACACCTTCATCATCGCCGGGAGCTTCGCGGTGGTCAGCGTCATCCAGGGAACCGGCGAGGAACGCAATGACCTGGGCGCCATCCGGGGTCTGGCCAAGCGGCGCCCGGGCCTGGCTCTGATCCTCCTGGTGCTGCTCCTGGCCCAGGCGGGGGTGCCGTTCACCAGCGGCTTCCTGGCCAAGTTCTACGTCATCGAAGCGGCCGTGCAACGAGGCCAGTACGCCCTGGCGGTCATCGGCATGCTCGCCGCCGCCATCGCCGCCTTCTTCTACCTGCGGGTGGGCATCCTCATGTACTCATCATCTGAAGGAGGCGCCAGCGTCGAGGAT
>JALYVP010000348.1 GCA_030853185.1 Actinomycetota bacterium
GGCCCTACCGCTCAAGTAGCCGCTCACCCCCTTGACCTGCAGCGTTGCGCATCGGGGCAGGTCAGAGCGGTGCAGATTTCTCAGCGGGGCAACCCGGGCCGAGGGGGGGGCTTGGCCCCCCTCGGCCCCCCTGCCGGTCGTAGCCGGCGACCGTTGGGTGAACAGACCCAGGGCGGGTGCCCTGGCGATCAGAAAGCGCTGGCACCAGACCCGGGGGCGGCGACAGCATCGATCGGGAAGATCAGGAGAAGCTGGGAATCATGGCCTCGACACTGGCGACGTAGGCTTGGCTCTCGCCCAACACCCCGTATCGGTGCATGTTCTGCAGGCCCTCGTAGTATCCAGCGACCGTGGCGCAGGTGCCGCCCAGGTTGCCCTGGAGGTAAGCCAGATAGCGAGCCTCCATCTGGATGTTGTCGCTCGCCGTGTTGATGTTGAGGTTTCTGCCCAGCAGGCTCTGGGAGACGAACGTGGCTGTCGACGGCAGAAGCTGACCCACTCCCACGGCGGACGCGGAGGAGACCACGCCCTCCTGCCACCCGGACTCCTGCCAGGCGATGGCCTCGACCAGCGCCGGTGACACGCCGTAGCGTTGCGCCCACGACACGAAGATGGGGCGTAGGGCCAGACGTGAGCTGTTGGCCCGAAGGCTCGAGGGCAGGACACCCCGGGCGTCGTAGAGCGGCGAGAACGTGGCGCAGAAGTTGGCGTTCGACGCCGAGGACGAAGCCACGGATGGGGCCGACGACGTTCCCTGCGCCGAGGTCGCCACCGCCGCGGCGCTGGACGGAAGGGTGAGACGGGTGCCGATCCGCAGGACGGCGCTCGGATTGAGGCCGTTGGCAGATGACAGTTGGCTCACGGTCAGATGACGGCTGGTGGCGATGGTCCACAGATTGTCGCCGGCGCGCACCACGTAGGTCGCCGGGGAGCTCGAGGAGAAGCTGGCTTGTCCGGCGAGTACGAGAAGCCCGAGGGCGAGGACTCCAGCGAGTATCCGGGTAACGACCACCGGTCGGAGCAGGAGATTGGCCATGGTCTTGGGCATGAAGGTTCCATTCCCTCCGCCCAGAAGGCAGGGGTGAACCTATATCATCAACATCCACCACAGCAACCCCAATGGCCACATTAGCCACACCGTTACCATGAGGTGGTGGACCCTCAGGTGAAGATCGACAGCCAACCTCGATAGGAGATCGAGGCTCTTGGGGTTGACGCGGTGCTCAGGCGAGGGGTGACGCAGGCTGGGACACGCGCCGCTGCTCTGCGCGCCGCTCGCCAGCCAATCGCTCCAACGCCGAGTCCTCGTAGTCGTTGTGGTCGACGTGACGCATCAGGGCGGCTACGGCCCGGTGCCCAGCCTGCTCGGCGATCAGGCGGTGCATCTGCTGACAGACCTTGCGGTACTCCGGGTGACCCTGGGGGGTCGTCCGCAGCTCGAGGATGTGCATCGCTTCGCGTGCGTTGCACTGCATGACATAGCGGACCCGGTAGGCGAGAGCGACGGCGTAGCCCGCTCGGGGAGCTCCGAAGCGGTCGCCGAGAGCGTGGTACAGGCCGGCCGAGCGAGCCATGGCCGCGGCGTACACGTCCTCGACCCCGGCGCTCACCACGGCGCCGGGAAGGGTGTAGCCATGCCCAGGCGTCAGATCCTGCCATTCCAGGGTCATCATGCGATGACGCTGGAGATCCCGGAAGGCGCCGTAGTCCGACAGGACGTCGAACCGATAGCCGGCCCGCTCGAGAGCCCGGCCGGGCCGGTGGCGTCGGTTGGTGCGGTCCCCGGCGTAGCGGTCCACGACCTCCGTTCGCTCCTCGGCGCTCATTCGGGCTACCCGATCCTCGATCGAGCGCTCAGAGCGGTCCGTGAATGGGTAGAGCATCGCCGCGATCATCTTGATCTCGGCATCGGGATCCCAGTCGGTCAGGGTCACCTCGGGATCGCCGCCCGGGACTGGCCCCGGATCCGCCGAGGCCGGCCCCGAAGCCTGCTCGGCCTGGGAAGCGTCATCGCCGAAGATCGAACGGCTCAACTCGGTCATGCTCTGGTGGTTGGCCTCCAGGTACTCCGACCAGGCGCCGCCGCGGTCAGAGACATCGACCCGGCGCACCCATGAGGGAATGACCTTGCGCAGCTCGCTGAGCATCAGATCCCCGTAGTCACGGGCCTCGGGCAGCTGATGGGCCCGCATCCGGATGAGGAGGGCCTCGTACGCCTGGCCGCTGGCATAGATGCCCAGGTTGGAGGTGGCGGCCGCCGGCAGCATGCCCCGGAGGGCGTCGAAGGCCTTGGCCCGGATGGACTGGCGCCACACCAGGTCGGAGTCGCCGCTCGACTTGGGGTGCTGCTCGGCGAACCAGGCGCCGACCACCGGCAGCAGGTCCCGGTAGGCGTCGAAGAGCCGGTCCATGTCCCCGACATAACGCGCCCCCAGCGGAGAATCCAGGATGGCGGGATCCCGGTGGTAGCGGTACCGGCCGTTGGGCAGCCGGGCGTCGTAGGCCACATAGCGCGTCGACTTTTCCATGTAGGACATCAGCCGGCCCCATTCCAACACCTTGGTGAGGATGTTGGACGCCTGCTCGCAGGCCAGGTGGACACCCCCGAGCTGGGCGACAGAGTCATCGCCGTACTCGAAGAACACCCGTTCGTAGAGCTGCTCGGCCCGAGCCAGCCCGACGGTGGCGTCGACCGAGTGGTCGCCGCTGATGTCGAGATCACCGACGAACTCGGAGAGGAAGAGGCGGCGGAGGCTCTTCGCCGTTCGTGAGTAGCGGGCGAACAAGGCGCCCTTGACCACCTCTGGCAGGTTGACCAGGGCGAACACCGGGCCGTCGAGGTTGGTGAAGTACCGGCGGAGAATCTCCGCTTCTTCGTCGGTCCACTCCTCCGTGGCGTAGCGCTCCATCAGAAAGTGCAGCCTACGGGGACACCGACACCCTCGTGGGGGACCACCCGGGTCAGGCCCGGGGCGGGACCATCAACCGGTCAGGATCGACGAGGCCGCCACCACACCCCGGAACAGCCGATCGGCGGCCAGGCGCGCCGAGCCGGCCGTCGCCGGGTCAGGAGCCAGGTCCCCGATCTGGCGGAGAAGATCGATGAGCTGCTTGACGTTGCGAACGAAGTCGCCGCCGGTGACCGTCCCTTGCCCCTGCCCGTCTCCCTCTCCCACGATGGTGGCCAAGTCCTCCCCCTCGGCCCACCCCCGGGCGAGGGCGACGAACCCGGGGTCGGGGATGCGGGTCAGCGGTA
>JALYVP010000349.1 GCA_030853185.1 Actinomycetota bacterium
GCGTTCGTTCTAGCGCCCGGCCCAGGCACCGAAACCGCGAGAGGGCCAGGACGATGACGGTGTCGGCCCGAGCGAAGCGCACGTCGAAGGTCCCGCCGTAGTTCCCGTCGACGATCCAGGCGTCGCCGGCCAGCAGCTTGCGCTGCACGGTCCGCCACTCGTCGGGACCGGTCTCGACCCAGCCCGGCTTCCAGTGGTGTTGGTCTAGGTGGATGACCGGGATCCCGGTCCGCTGGCCGAGTGCGCGTGCGAAGGTCGACTTCCCTGCACCACCTGAGCCGACCACCGCGACTCGCCTCACTCGGCACAGTCTGCCGTTGTTCCACCGACGTCGGAGTGACGGGTTGGCCGCCCGACGAGCGCCGGAGCGTCCCAGTCATCGATCGGCGACCGGTCACCGGCCGACGCCGGTTGGTCAACCGTGGTTGACAGACCGGCTCTGTCAACCTAAGCTGACAGTTGTGAGTGACACGACGCAACTTGCCTCCGAGGCGAGCAGCCAGGATCCCGCCGTCGGGCTTCGAGCAGTGCGAACGTTGAGGGTCCTAATCGAGCGCCTGGAAGCGCTGCAGGTCGACAACGCCCGCGACCAGAACTGGTCCTGGCAGGAGATCGCCGTCTGCCTGGGCGTGACCCGACAGGCGGTTCACAAGAAGTACGCGGGCGGTCGGGGTCTCTTGAGAGGAGAGGAGTAGGCATGTTCGAGCGATTCAATCCGGATGCTCGCGAGGCGGTTACCTCCGCCCAGGCGGAGGCCCGACGGCTGCACCACAACTACATCGGCACCGAGCACCTCCTGCTGGGCCTGATGGATCAGGCCCACACTCTGTCGGGCCGCCTGCTCGCCGAACACGGCCTCGATCGGCCCGGCGCCGAAGCTGCGATCCTGCGCCTACTCGGAACAGCCGACTGTGGCCCGGGCGAGTTGGACGCCGACGCACTGAAGACGATCGGCATTGACCTGTCGACCATCAGGGAAAAGGTCGAGGCAGCATTCGGTCCCGGAGCGCTGGATCGTGAACCGGCCCGGACCCGGACGGGACGCCTGATCAGCGGCCGACACGCCCCCTTCTCCGCCCGGGCCAAGAAGGTTCTCGAACTGTCGCTGCGTGAGGCGCTCCGCTTGAAGGCAGATCGTATTGCCGACGGTCATCTCTTACTCGGCCTGTTACGCGAAGGCAATGGCCTTGCCGCCAAAGTCATGGCCGACGCGGGCATCGACTTCGACGTCCTCCGGGCCGAAATCGACGCGCAACTTACGGCCCAATCGCCGTCTTGAGCCGGTTCGGGAACACACAAGCGGCATGGTCAACCGGAGGGGTCCCGTACTCCTCGTCACCGTGTCCGCCGTGCTACTGACCCTCGCTGCCCGGGCGCCCCGCATAGCCGGCCCTGGAGGAACAACGGAACGGAAAGTGGCGCTAAGCCCCTCGTCGTCGAACCCCGGCCTTCGGGTTACGAGCCGACGGTGCTCTGGCTCGCTCGTGGCCGGCCGCCGTCGGAGGCCTTGTCGAGGTGGCCCTAGATCGTTGAGCGGGGGACGCTGAGGATGTCCGCTATCTGCTGGACGGTGCGGTCGCCGCCGTCATAGAGCTGTTGGGCCAGCAGGGCCTGGTCGGCGTTGAGCTTGGGGCGCCTACCGCCCTTGCGTCCCCGGGCCCGGGCGGCAGCGAGGCCGTCGCGGGTGTTGGCGACGATGAGCTCGCGTTGCAGCTCGGCGAGCACCGACAGCATCCCGAACATGGCCCGGCCCTCCATGGTGGAGGTGTCGATGCCCTGCTCGATTACGTGCAGCTCGACGCCGCGCTCGCGGAGCTCGGCTCCGAGGGTGACCAGGTGCAGCACCGAACGGCCGAGGCGGTCGAGCCTGGTGATCTTGAGGGCGTCGCCCTTGCGGAGCAGTCGCAGCACGAGGTCGAGCTGGGGCCGTGACGCCTTGGCGCCGCTGGCGTGGTCGAGGTAGATGTCGCCCTCGGCGACGCCCGCCCCCCTCAGGGCGTCGGTCTGATGCGCGGGATTCTGGTCTGCTGTCGACACCCGGGCGTAGCCGATGAGCACATGTCGGAATCTATCCGAGCGGCAGGTTTCCCGTCATAGTCTCCCGACACTGGTAATCGACGGTCGTCGGGACTCTCTCACTCGGGGGCCTCGCCTTAGTCGCTGAGTGTCGGCAGACGACCGTTTTCCGACATGAGCCGGAGGGCCGAGCGTACCGGGGGGCAGGTCGTGGTCGTCGGGAAAGCCCCTCAGGGCCAGGCTCAACGCGGCAAATAGTCAGCGGGCCGACGCAGCGGCAACCACCAGCCTCATACAGACCCGAAGAGTGGGATCAAGGCCGTGGGCGGCCTCGCGAGCCCGGACGGCCCGCAACTCGGGGCCGATGGCGGCCTCGTCGAGTGTCTCGAAGCCCAGGTGCCGGTAGAGAGGGGCGTTCCACGGAACGTCAGCGAAGGTGGTCAGGGTAAGTGCCGCCATGTCCTGGGCGACCGCCCAGGCCCGGACCGCTCCGAGCAGGGCACGGCCGACTCCGGCGCCCTGGTGATCCGGCCGCACGCTCATCTGCTCGACATGAGCATTGCCATCGACGACGTCGGCGAGGAGGTAACCAACAGGTGCCGCGGCGGCGCTGTCGGAGGTGGCGACCCAGGAGCGCTCAGCATTGGCATACCGGGCCAGCTCATCGAGAGAGAAGGGCTCGTCATCGGCGATGGGGTCCAGTCCGACGGCGCGGAACCTCTCGCCGGCAAGACGTTCGATGTCCCTGAGCACCGGGCCATCCTCCCGAAAGGCCGAGCGGACAGCGACAACCATCCCGCGATCCTAGATCTGGGTTTGGGCCGATCACCGACGATGTTGAGCGCGCCATGGCCCGTCGGTTGCTCGGGCAATTGACGATCGGCTGTTCAGTCGTTCTCCTCGTCGGGCGTGTCGGGGTCGCGCAGTTCCCGGAGCCCGCCGAGGATGTCTGGGAGGGAGAACGAGTACGCGCCAAGCACGTTGAGGTGTTTGCGCATGAAGGGGGACAGCCGGGCGACGTCTTCGTCGGCGACGGGGTGGCCGGCGGCGGCCCGGAGCTGTTCGAGCGCTGCGTCGATGTAGACGGTGTTCCACAGCAATCAGGCGTTGGCGTTGCGTTCCCGGATCGTGCTCGGGTGCGCGGAGGGGCTGGCGAACAAGGAGGTGGCGGTGGCTGAACGGGTCAATCAGGCCACAGTGGGTAAGTGGCGGAGACGGTTCGTGGAG
>JALYVP010000350.1 GCA_030853185.1 Actinomycetota bacterium
CTCATGGTGAAGGTGGAGCCGGCACTCGTCCCATAGGTCGAGGTGGCCAGACCGAGCGATGCGACCCGCCGGCCCAGTCGGGCGGCTCCGGGGTCGTCGGCACAGACCACCCGGGCCGCGGGGCAGCCGGCCAGGAACGTCTCGTAGGCGCCCGTCATGGCCGCCTCGTCACCGTAGAAGTCGAGGTGGTCGGCTTCGACGCTGGTGACCACCCCGGCCTCTCGGGGCAGGGCCAGGAAGGTCCCATCGCTCTCGTCCGCCTCCACGATCATCCACGTGCCGGCCGGATCCCAGCCACCACCGCCACCCAGCGCCAAGATGTCCCCGCCGATGACCCACGAGGGCGACCATCCGGCGGTGACCAGGATCGTGGCCAGCATCGCCGACGTGGTGGTCTTGCCGTGGGTGCCGGCGACGGCCACAACCCGCCGCATGGTGCAGATGGCAGCCAGGATGCGAGCCCGGCTGGCCACGTCCACCCCGGCATGGTGGGCGGCGACAACCTCGGGGTTGTCGTCGGGGATAGCGGTCGACACGGCCACCAGGTCGGCGCCGGCGCCCCGGGCCGGGTCATGGCCGGCACGCACGGTGATGCCCCGCCGGGCCAGGCCGTCGAGCACCGGCGACGAGCGGCGGTCACTGCCGGAGACGTGGTGGCCCATGGCGGCCAGCACCGTGGCGATGGCGCTCATGCCCGCCCCCCCGATGCCGACCACGTGGATGCGAAGGGGACGGCTCAGGTCCGGGACCACGCCGTCACCCACGGGCGTGCTCCTCGGCCAGGGCCGCGACGCGGGCGGCGGCGTCGGGGCGGGCCAGGCGATGAGCAGCCCGACCCATGGCCTCGAGACGGCCCGGGTCTGTTAGAAGGAGCCCGACGGCGGCGGCCAGCCTGGTGCCGTCGAGGTCCGCGTCGGCGATGACCACGGCGGCCCCCGCCGCTTCCAGCCGCCGGGCATTGAACCCCTGATGGTCCCCGGGAGCGCCGGGGAGGGGTACGAGGACGGAGGCCAACCCGGCCGCCGCCAGCTCGAAGCAGGTCCCCGCTCCCGACCGCTGCACCGCCAGGTCGGCGGCTCCGTAGAGAAGGTCCATGCGCTCCTCAAAGGCGACTTGCTGGTAGACGAGGCCGCCGGCGACCGGAACCGGGGCGGCGGCGACCATGGCCTGGCGATCCCGCTCGCCCACCACGTGGCGGATGGCGACATCTGCCCGGCTGGCCCAAGCCTGGGCCAGCTCCAGGGTTGCCTGGTTGATCCGCCGAGCACCGAGGGATCCGCCGGACACGGCCACGACGGCGCCATCGACAGGCAGCCCGAGGGCCTCCCGAGCGGCCCGGCGCCCAGCGGGAGACCGGTCGATTGATCGCATCTCGTCGCGGACCGGGTTGCCGGTGACGACAGCTCGGGGCAGGGGCGTCTCCGGGAACGACACCGCGCTCGCCGCCGCGAACCGGCCCGCCAGGCGGTTGGCCAGACCGGGGACGGCATTCTGCTCGGCGACGAGGATCGGCACGCGCCAGACGATGGCAGCCAGCGAGGCGGCCACGCTGGCGTAGCCGCCGACGGAGATCACCACGGCCGGTCGCAGGCGACCGACGAGCGCCACCGCCGCGCCGACAGCGGCGATGAGGCCAACGACAGCCCGGAGATTCTGGGGGCTGAGGCGGCGGACCACGCCCCGGCCCGGCAGGAGGGTGACCTCGAACCCGGCGGCCGGCACCAGGCGGGCCTCCATGCCCCGCTTGGCCCCCACGAAGTGCACCGTCTCGGACGGATGGCCGGCGGCGACCAGAGCCTGGCCGATGGCGACGGCAGGAAGCACGT
Organism: Actinomycetota bacterium; assembly: GCA_030853185.1. Taxonomy (GTDB): domain Bacteria; phylum Actinomycetota; class Acidimicrobiia; order Acidimicrobiales; family Palsa-688; genus JALZAH01. Next base: position 1,827 of record JALYVP010000350.1, read on the forward strand.
GACCGCCGGTGCCACCACCGGCGATCACGGCGAAGGTGCCCCGGCCGCGGCCCTGACCGGCCGGTGGGCGGAGACGGCGGATGCGGGCGGTGTTCACGACCGGCGGGCCACGTTGGCGACCATGCCCACGGCGAACATGGCCAGGACCATGGAGGATCCCCCGAAGGACACGAAGGGCAGGGGCACGCCGGTGACCGGCAGGAGACCGATCACGGCCCCGATGTTGATGACCGCCTGGCCGACGACCCAGGCGGTGACACCGGCGACCAGCATGGCGTCGTAGCGGGACGGGGCCCGGCACGCCACCCGGATGCCGACCACGGCAAGAGCGGCGAAGAGGGACGTGACCGCGAACGTGCCGAGCAGGCCGGTCTCCTCACCGATCACCGCGAAGATGAAGTCCGTCTGGGCGTTGGGCAGGTAGCCCCATGTGGCGATGCTGGCGCCGATGCCGGTTCCGAGGATCGACCCGTGGCTGAGCCCGGCCAGCCCCTGGACGGCCTGGTAGCCGGAGTCGCTCCTGTCGGCAAGGGGGTGCAGGAACGACGTCAGGCGCCGCCATCGGTAGGGGGCGGCGACGGCGAGGAGCAGGGCCGCCCCGATGCCGGCACCGAAGATCCCCGCCAGGGGCCGGGTCGGGATGCCGGCGGTGAAGAGCATGGCCAGAACGATGCAGGCCAGCACCAGGGTGGTGCCCATGTCCGGCTGTCTGATGACGAGGCCGGCCACGATGAGAAAGGCACAGATGACCGGCACCATCGAGTACCGCCAGTTCCGCTCGTCGGCCCGGCGATCGAGGATGTCGGCCGCGAACAGGATGAGGGTGAGCTTGGCGATCTCGGATGGCTGGATCTGCAACGACGTCGTTCCGATCCAACGGGACGCCCCGCCGGAGCTGCGGCCGACCCCGGGTACCAGCACGGCGAGCAGCCCGAGGACGCTGATCACCATGGCCGGCCGGGCGAAGCGTCTCCACCGGGCCGGGTCGATCTTGGAGGCGGCGACGAACACCACCGACCCGAACGTCAGCCACAGGACCTGGCGCTCGAAGTAGTGCCAGGGAGACCCGTACTGGCGCAGGCTCAGGATCGAGGACGCGGACAGCACCATGACCAGGCCCACCAGGTTCAACACCACGACGATGCCGACGAGGACGTACAGGCTGCCGGGGCGGGCTGCGATCCGGGCTCCGGACCGGACCTGGGAGGTGCCCCGGGCGCCGGTCCGCGCCCGGGCGATGCGGGCGGTGGGCCTGGGCGCCTGGCGGTGGGCCGGCCTGGGTGTGGTCAACATGGTCGGACCTCTCTTTGCGAGCTGATCGGCGCAGCGGCGATGTGGGCACGTACTTCGTGGGCGAAGTCGTCTCCGCGCTCTGCGTAGGACCGGTACCAGTCGAAGCTGGCACAGCCCGGTGAG
>JALYVP010000351.1 GCA_030853185.1 Actinomycetota bacterium
CTGCAGCCGTCCTGGGCGAGCGGCGAGTCCGCCTGGGCGGGGTCCCGGCGGTCCTCTTCAGCAGTCTGGCCGTTGGTCAGCTGGTGTCGTGGTACTGGGTCCTCCGTCGCTACACCGTGGGTCTCGGACCGGCCGTCAACCCCTTGGACCGGGTCCCGGGCGGGTGGCAGCCGCCTGTTCCCTACGGCGTGCTGATACCCCTGATCGTCGTCCCCACCCTCGCTCTGGCCGTCATGGGCTGGTTCATCACGTTGCGGCGCCGGCCGCCGGAGCGGGTGCCGACGGAGGAGAAGGCCGAGGCGACGACTGCTAGCGTCGAGCTGTCATGACCGATCGGCGTGCGGTACGGGGCCGCTTGGGCGCCGCGGGGGTGGCCCTCGTCGTCGGGCTGAGCCTGCCGGCATGCGGTCACCACCAGACGCCTGACCGCCGCAGCGCACGCGTGGCCGCCCCCACGTCGACGATCGCCGGTTCGAACGGGTCGGCGTCGTCCATGCCCGGGAGCGCGCCAAGCGGATCGACATCGACGATCCCCGGGGCAGCCGTTTCCTCGCCGGCGCCCCCAGCCACCGGCGGTGGCGCCCGTTCGGTCAGTGCCTCCCCCCAATCCATCACCGCCACCGGCGCTGACCGATCCCAGCTGACCGGCGCCTTCGAAGCCTACCGGCATCTCGGCGCGGCCGACGTCGGAGGGATCATCCCCGGTTATCTGTACCTGGCCCATGTGCCAGCCTCCAACGCTGACCTCGCGGTCGCCAAGTTCACGCCTTCGGCGGGAGCCGCCCCCCAAGCCTTGGTCGACTTTCAGGACGGCGGCAACATCGGCGTGTTTCGCCGGACGGCGGGGGGGAGCTGGGCCATGACCGGTGTCGGCGGCGTGCCGTTCCCATGCCCGGGCGTCCTCCCGAGCCAGGTCCAGGCCCTCTGGCACTTGCCGAATTCGTCCTACTGCGGGGCGGCCAAGGGCCCCCCGGGTTGAGGGGCGGCGGCCGGGCAGACACCTACGGGGCGACGTAGACCCACTGCTCGCCTGGGCCCCAGATGGCGGCGGCGTAAGGTCCCGGCGACACGTCGACGTCCTGTTGCACCCGGATCCCCGTGGCGCTGTTGAAGTCACCGTTCACCAGATCCACCGTGCCGTTGGTGTTCACGCCGACCACGATCCCGACATGGTCGGCATAGGCGCTGCCGGCCGTGCCTGCCGGATAGAAGATCATGGCGTCGCCGACCTCGGGGTTGGCGCTGTCGGCCGGCATGCTCTCTCCCATCCGGGCGCCCCAAGCGTAGAACGACGCCGCCGACGGGGTCAGCGTGGCCAGGTCGGAGGTGACCCCGACCTGTTCCCAGACCCATTTGGCGAAGTCCGCGCACCACAAGAGGTTCTCGTCTTGGACGTTGAACGTCGGGTCCCGCCCGCACCCCGCCTGGCTGTAGCCCGAGTACAACATGGCGGTATAGGGGTTGCAGTCAAACGAGAACGACGTGCTCGACGGGGAGTCACCGACACCGACCTGGCTCAGGGCCACGGCAGCCACGCTCGGGCCCAGCACCGGCGCCGGTGCGACGCCGAAGCGGCCGAGGGCCTGCTCGGACCCGGTCTGCGGATCGGTGAAGGGGTGGGGACTGCCGACGATCGGCTGGCCGTAGCCGGCGGTGGCGGTGAGGTCCGCCTGGAACAGGGCACTGGTCGCAGAGCGGTTCATCACCGCCACATGACCATTTGACGCCGTGGTGGCGAAGATCTGCTCCAGACCGGTCTGGGGATCGACGAACGGCGCCGGTCGACCCGTGGCCGGCGCGCCAGCCGTCGCCGCGCTCAGGTCATAGGGCGCGACGGCGAAGGTGGCGGTGTTCCGGTAGATCTCGAAGACGTGCCCGGTGTTCGATATCCCGAAGATCTGTTCCTGCCGGTTCCCCGGGTCCGTGAACGGCACCGGGCTTCCAGCCAGCGCAGGCGTGCCCGGGGCACCACGGGTCAGGTCATAGACGCCCACGGCGAAGCTGTGCGAGTCGCGTGAGTAATCGATGATGTCACCGTTCACGCCTCCCACGTCGATCTGCTCGGCACCGGTCTGGGGATCGACGATTGGGGCGGGATCCGCCTGGAGGGGGCTGGGGGTACCGGATGCGGCGCTGATGTCATAGAGGTGGACAGAGAAGTTTCCCGCGTCGCGCCACAACTCGAAGAGGTGGCCCCCGGTCGAGGTCCCGAAGATCTGCTCCTGGTGGGTCTGCGGGTCGACGAAGGGTACCGGGTTGCCGGCCAGCTTCGATGCACCGGAGCCCGTGAGGTCGTACGCCCCGAAGGCCGACCCGTCCAGGCTGCGGGCGACGTCGATCACATCACCGTTCCTGGCCCGAGCGAGGATCTGCTCGGCGCCGGTCTGGGGGTCGATGAAGGGCGCTGGATTGCCGACGAGCGGTGGCAGGCCGGGCGTCTTCGAGGTCAGGTCGACGACCCCGGTGGAAAGAGTCTGGACATTGCGGACCACGACGAACAGGTCGCCGCCGGTCGAGATGCCGAACACCTGCTCCTGGCGTGACATCGGGTCGGTGAACGGCGCCGGGTCGCCGGCGATCGTCGGCGTGCCCCCCGACTGGGCGGACAGGTCATAGACGGTGCTCGCCGACGCGGGGGCCGGCCCCCGAGCGAAATCGATAACGGACCCGAGGGCCGGACCCGGCGCCGCCGACGCCGTGCCAACCGTTGCGACGTCGATCAGAGCCCCCCCCACCAGGCTTCCTCCCACCATGGTCACCCCTAGCAGTCGGGCGACGACCTTGCTGCACCGCATGTGCTCCCCACAGCCCTTCGGAGGTCCAGAGACGATGATGGTAGCCGCGAGTTGCCTGCATCAGCCCGGCGGGGTAGGAAGCCCCATGATCCAAAGGCCCGGCCCCGGGATCCTGAGCAGCCCCATCGACGGTCCCTGGCGGGCATCGGTCAGCTATCCCGAGCTCGAAGCCCGGGTCGGGTTGAGGGCCACCCACCTCGGGTCGCGCTTCACCGGGTCCGTGGCTCGTTTCGACCACGACGGGGGGGTGGTGCTGCGCTCGGTCAACACCGGTGCCGAGCGGGTGTTCCGGATGCACCCGGGGTCGTTCCGGGTGGACGGGCACACCGTCACCCTCGTCCGTCCCCGTCCGGCCGGACCGGCACGGCCCGGCCACAGCGCGTCGGGGTCGGTGCTCGGGCCCCTGACCCCCGCCCGGATGGCCCGGGCCGGACGGATCCTGGTC
>JALYVP010000085.1 GCA_030853185.1 Actinomycetota bacterium
GCGACCTTCGGCCACGTGACGGCACAAGGCGTTGGTGACCTCGGCCCGCTCGGCGTCGGAGATGCGCATCTGGCCCGGAGGCGTGGTGGTCGGAGTGGAGGTTTGCGGCCATGCGGCGTACCACGGCCGCCGGGATTGATGGTGGTGCTCGTACATGGTTGTACCTCCGATCAGAAGGCGGCCCCGGCTCATAGCCGGCCGTCGTGGTGCAAGAGGTGCTCGGCAATGGACATCTCGGACCCTTCCTCGGGGATCAGGAGCCAGGCGGCGATGTAGAGGGGGATGGCCACACCACCGACGAGGGCGAGGAGGACGAGGGCGATGCGCACCGTGACAGGATCGACGTCCAGGTAGTCGGCGGCGCCGGCCGCCACCCCGCCCAGCATCCGGCCGTGGGGGCAGCGGCGCAGGACGCGGGGTGGGGCGGGGGGGTTGGGAGCGGTATCGAAGGTCATGGCTCGAGGATGCGCCAAGCGACCGCCTGGCGATATCGGGAATGACCCTGATCCTTCCCTGAACGTGACCCGCACCAGTCGGGGCCATTCCCCATGGCCCTCACCCCCTCCAGGCGCGATCATCGACTCATCCGACATCGCCACCACCATTCGAGCTTTCCGCCGTCGACAGATCCGGGCCCGCCTTGGGCCGGACCCTGCGGCTTCGGTTGGGCGCGCGACCGCCGGCACCAGACGAGAGACCACGGTCCCATCCGGCGCCGAGCCGACGAGCGGTTCCTGGGCGGCATCGCCGGCGGTCTGTCGGCCCGGACCGGCCTGGACCCGACCATCGTCCGGGTCGGGTTGGTCCTCTTCGGCTTGGCCAGCGGGGTGGGGATCGCCGCCTACGTGGTCGTGTGGCTCCTCGTCCCCGTCGAGGGAGAGACGACGAGCATCGGGACCCGCGCCCTCAGCGACGCCCGCGGCCTGGCCCTGGCCGTCGCCCTGGCCCCGGCCCTGGTCATCACCCTGCTCCTGGCCTCGGCCCTCCAGGCCGGGTTCTTGAGCTCGCTGGCCTGGCCCCTGTTCATCAGCGCCGCCGGGTTGGTGCTCATCTGGCGCAACGGCTCCCCGGCCGAGCGGTTGCTGCTGCACCAGGCCACCGCGCCGCTCATGCAGATCGGCAGTGGAGCCCGGGGGACGTGGAAGGGCCTCGTCCGGCGGGTGGTCATCGGCCTGGTCGTGGCCGCCGGTGGTGTCGTCGCCCTGACCCTCGGCCACCACAACTCTCTGCTCCGCCCTCTCGGCGGAGTGGCCCTGGTGCTGGCGTCGATCGTGGTCATCTTCGGCCCATGGTGGCTGAGCGTGGCCCGGGAGCTGGTGTTCGAACGCCAGGCCCGGCTGCGCGCCGAGGAGCGGGCCGACCTGGCCTCCAGGGTGCATGACTCGGTGCTGCAGACCTTGGCCATGATCCAGCGCCACGCCGAGGAGCCCCAGAAGGTGGCCCAGCTGGCTCGGGCTCAGGAGCGAGAGCTGCGCTCGTGGCTGTTCGAGGGGCAGCCGCCCGGGTCGTTCGCCGACGGCCTGGGCACGGTGGCCGCCGCCGTGCGCTGCATCCAGACCGAGGTGGAGGCGGCGCAGGGGGTCAAGGTGGAGACCGTGGTGGTGGGCGACGCCCCGCTCACCGACAACCTCGAAGCACTGCTGGCCGCCGCCCGGGAGGCAGCGGTCAACGCCGCCAAGTGGTCGGGAGCCGAGGTCGTCTCCCTGTTTGCGGAGGTGGAGCCCGGGAAGGTGTCACTGTTCGTGCGGGACCGGGGTCGGGGCTTCGACCGCGGCGATGTGGCTCCCGACCGCAAGGGCATCACCGAGTCCATCGAGGGGCGCATGGCCCGCTCCGGCGGCGCCGCGGTCATCCGCACCGCCCCGGGCGAGGGTACTGAGGTGGAGCTCACCATGGACCGCAGTGACCGGGCGGGGACGGCCCGGCGGGGCGGCCGGTGACAGCCCCGAGACCGAGGGTCGTCCTGGTCGACGACCACCATCTCTTCCGCTCGGGGGTGCGCAGCGAGCTGGGCGACGCCGTGGACGTGGTCGGCGAAGCCGACGACGTGGCCCCGGCCATCGAGCTCATCGCCGCGCAGCGCCCCGACGTTGTCCTCCTCGACGTCCACCTGCCGTCCGGCGGGGGTGGAGCGGTGGTGGAGGCGGTCAAGGCCGAGCAGCCCGACGCCCGGTTCCTGGCCCTGTCGGTGTCCGATGCCCCCGAAGACGTGATCGCCGTGATCCGCTCCGGGGCTCGTGGCTATGTCACCAAGGCCATCTCCGGACCGGAGCTGATCGACGCGGTGCGCCGGGTGGCCGGCGGCGACGTGGTGTTCTCGCCTCGCCTGGCCGGGTTCGTCCTCGACGCCTTCGCCGCCATGCCCGCAGGGACCACACCGCCGATCGATCCCGAGCTCGACCAGCTCTCCCCTCGGGAGCGGGAGGTGCTCCGGCTCATCGCTCGGGGCTACACGTACAAGGAGATCGCGTTGGAGCTGGTCATCTCGGCCAAGACGGTGGAGAGCCACGTGTCGGCCGTGCTGCGCAAGCTGCAGCTGTCGACCCGCCACCAGCTCACCAGGTGGGCTACCGAGCGCCGGCTGGTGTGAGCGGATCGTGCCCGGGCAGACCCTTGGCGACACCGGCATCTGCGAGATCCGCATCACCGCGCCCGACCTGGGATGGCTGGCCGCCCACACCCGCCGGCTCGTCGAGGACCGCCTGGTCGCCTGTGGGCAGCACGAGACCACCGTCCGATCGATCTACCGCTGGAGGGGGGCCATCGAAGACGACACCGAAGCTCGAGTGACCCTGCACACGCAGCGCCGCCACGTTCCCGAGGTCATCCGGCGCACGACGGACGCCCACCCCGACGACGTGCCCGGCATCGTCGTCGTCGCCGTCGTCGACGGTCAACCGGATTACCTCCAGTGGGTGCGCGACCAGACGGGTGTCGCCGGCCCGTAGGACCCTTTGATGGCCCGAGCCCCGGCGAACGGGGGGGCTCCGAGGTGGCCTATCCCTTCAGCTCCTCGATCGGGCTGCGGCCCTCCGGTCCGAACCCGTGCTCGAGGAGGAACGACGGCACCGACCCGTATTCGATATCGATCACCGCCATGGCCGCCTGCTCCTCGTGACCGTCCACGAAGAACGCCGACAATCCGGTGGTCTCCCCGCACCCGCACCAGCAATGCCCGGTTGGTATCAGATCGTCGGATGGCATGGTCTCTCCTTCATTCCCCGGTCGTGGTCGGCGACATCAGGCTCGCCTTGACCAATTCGGCAATCAGCTGGCGGATGGCGATCCCGAACCAGTGGGCGTCCATGTACCGGTCGGGAGGAAGGGATGGGGGCGGCGTGGGGATGGTGTATCCCCCATCTTCGATGAGGGCGATCGCTTCGCTCAAGCGCCGAGGTTGGGAGCTCCTGCCGACGGCCAGAGCGAACAGGGTGTTGGTCGTGCGGGACTCGAGGACAATGTCGAGCTCCTCGGCATTGTCGCCGTCCCGGGTTGAGGAGCGCTGGGTTGAGGGGCGGTGCTCACGATCCGTCTCCTTGCTCGTCCGCCGGTGGCGACAGACCGGCTGGACTGTCTCTACCCGGAGTCTGCTGGGTCCACCAAACGCCCGGGCCTACACTCGACCATGATCCGCCGGGCAGGAGGCGTTGCCATCTTGTTGTGGGCCATGGTCATGTTGGAAGGGTGCTCGATCATCCCGGTGAAGACGGCAGGCTTCACCACTCTGACGGCGAGGATGGCCCACAACGGTCGTCTCCGGATCGAGGACACGAGCTTCAGCCCCGGCGTGGGTGACAACTGGTGGGTGGTCCAGCGGCCGTCGCTTGCTATCGCAACGTTGGACGGCGGACATCTCAGTGACTGCAACAGACCCGGATGTCACGGAACGTTCGCCTACACGCTGACCGCCCACGGTCGGGGCACGACGAAGGCCGTCTTCCAGTACTGCTACCGCTCTTCCCCCGGACCTGGGTGTGTCCGAGCATCGGGAGCACCCGCCCCGCCCCCCGTCGTGGTCACGGTGTCAGTCTCCTGAACAAGTCTCGCATCTTCGGAGCCTTCGTTGGGCTCCTCATGTTCGAGGAGCGGTGTCACCTCTCCCGTAGGGTTGATGCATGGGCGTGGGCGGATCCCAGGGACAGCGGGAGGCCACGGTGCTGTTGCTTCGACTGGCCTGGGCGGTCCCCATCTTGTGGCTCATCCCGCCCCGACGATCTCGGCCTGCGCCCGCCCATACGCTGACGTCGGGATGGGCCGCCGCGCCCGTCAACACTGATGGCCGGATCGGCGGGCCAGGGCCGAGCAGCTACCGCTGAGGGCCTTGTTACAATCAAGGATGGCGTGGCGGACACAGGATTCAGTGCGTGCTCCCGTCCCCGGCCGGCCACACCTGTCAGCTGACACCGGATGGCTGTTCGGTCTGTTGTCCGCATCCTTCGCCGCCGCGCTGATCCTGGACCAGCTCTGGTGGGGCGGTTTCCAGCTCGCTTCCCCGCACGCGTTGGTGGTTCTCCTGGCACTGTGGGTGCTGTTCCGGCCCAGTTCGGTCGTTCGGTTCGCGGCGCTGATCGCGGTCAACATCGCTGCCACGGCGGTGGACCTGCCCGTCGTCGGTGATCACCGGCTGCTCGAGCTGATCTGCGGGGTCGTGGTGCTCGGGTACCTTGGGTGGACGACGCTGCGGGCCCGACGGGTGCCGACAGCGGGTGCGGTGTTCGCGGGCATCGCTCCGTTCCTGCGGGCGTCGTTGATCGTGGTCTATGCGTTCGCGGCCCTGGCGAAGATGAACACGGCCTTCTTCGACCCGGTCCTCAGTTGCGCGGCGTGGATGTCGCACCAGGTCGTCTGGTTCGACCCGTCGTTACTCTCCGGGCAGTGGCAGGTGGAGCCCGCCATCTGGGGGACGGTGCTGATCGAGGTCGCCCTGCCGATCCTGCTGGCGATCCGTCGGACCCGGCTGTTCGCCCTGTTGCTCGGCGTCGGTTTCCACACCGTGCTGGCCTTGGCGGGCAACGTCCCGTTCACCGCCCTGGCCTTCACCTTCTACGTGGCGTTCCTACCATCGGACACCCCCGAGCGGGCCCGGGCGCTTCTCGCCTGGCGAGGCGGCCTGCCCCCATGGGTGGACCAGGCGAGGTCATGGCGCTACGCCCGACCGGTCATCGTCGCCGCGCTGGTCGGCGGCTGGCTCGTCGGGGCAGCCCTGGGTCCGACCAAGACCACACGTGGCCTGCTCGGCACACCAGCGGCGCAGATGTCGACCGTGATCGGAGACGGCACGCGGCTCGTCGTCGTCGGCCTCGCCGCCGTCGGGATCGTGCTTCTGGTGTCGGCGCGAGCGGTTCCGGGGCGGCCGCCGATGCGCCCGCGGCGCCCCCTATGGGTCGGCCACCCGATCCTGGCCGTGGGCATCCTCGTTCTGGTGATCAACGGCTCATGCCCATATCTGGGGCTTAAGACCGACACCTCCTTCGCCATGTTCAGCGGCCTTCGCACCGAGCCTGGTGCCTGGAACCACCTGGTCGTTCCCGAGGCCGTCCGGGTGTTCGGCTACCAGGACCATCTGGTCCGAGTCGAGGCCTCGAACGACCCCGCGCTCGTGGCGCGCAGCTCCGGTGGCACCCGCTTGGCGCGCCTCGAGCTCGACCGGTACATCCGCTCGCATCCTGGAACCGTCGCCACCTACAACACCTCGGGTGAGCAGGGCGCACGGACGCTGGGGCCAATCGCAGCCGGGCCGACCGTCGCCGAGCGAATCGCCGCGTTCCACGACGTCCCCCCACCCGGCCACGGGGGCTGTTGACCGCCTGAGCGGCGAGTGCGCTTGAGCAACAGCCGTTGGATGAGGATCGCGTCACGGGCTGTCGTTGAAAATCTGCTCGAGCAGCTCCAGAACCGGCCAGTGCCAGCCGAACTGGATGCGCGCCGTCTCAGCAGCGGATGGCCCTTGGGCGAGAGTGATCAGCGCCTTCCACAGGGCCCAACCTCGGGCCCGGGCCACGGTGGCATGGTCCAAGCCCAGCCGAGACAGGAACGTCGTCCGGGCCCCATCTGAGAAAGCCGTCCAAGCCACCGTCAGGTCACACGCCGGGTCGCCCACCGCGCAGCCGCCGAAGTCGATCACCGCACCGAGTCGGCCGTCGGCGACAAGGAGGTTGGACGGACTGATGTCGCCGTGGACCCATACGCCCGGACGATCCCACGTCGTCCCGGTCGCTTTCTCCCACACCGTGCTGGCCCGGTGACCGTCGATCTCGGTGCTGAGTGACGCGATCGCCTTGCGGGTCTGCTCGTCGTAGACACCGATGGGACCGCCACGCCCGAAGTTGTGCGCGCCCGGGGCCGGGCCGCCGACGGTGTCGACGCTCTGCAGCGCCACCAGGAACTCGGCGAGGTCATTGGCCAGCTCGGAGAGGTCCCGGACTCGGTCGGCGGTCAGAGGGTCTCCGGGCAGCCATCGACGCACCGACCACGGCCAAGGGAAAGGATCGGTTGGCGACCCCAGGGCCAGCGACTGGGGAATCGCGAGAGGCAACCTTGGGGCCAGGACGGGCAGCCACCGGTGCTCCTTGGCGGCCTGCGCCGCATAGTGCTTGGTGCGCGGGAGCCTGACCGACAACTCGTCTCCGAGCCGGAACGTCCGGTTGTCCCACCCATCCCGCTCGACCGGGCGAACGGGAAGGCCGGCCCATCCGGGAAACTGGGCGGCCACCAGCTCAACAACGAGCCCAGCGGTGATCTCCACGTCGCTCAAGGCACCCATCCTCGCTGCCCGCCCGAGCCCGCTCCACGCATTTTCCGACCACCGCCCCGTGGCCGATAGATCCGGGACGCATGGCCCGCGGATGGTTGGGCTGGCCCGAACGCCCTGGAGAAATGGGGTGTCCGGAGGGTTCCCGGCACAGCAAGCTCTGTGGTGTGCGACAACACCCTACGTTTGAGCAGCTTGTGGCCGAAGGCGAATCGGTGCCCGTGGAAGGCTGGGACTTCTCCTGGCTCGCCGGGAGAGCGACCGAACAGCGGCCCTCGTGGGGCTACGCCCGAACGCTCGTCGATCGACTCGGTGACGTCGGAGCGGTGCTCGACGTCCAGACCGGCGGCGGTGAGGTTCTGGCCGAGATGCTGGCCCAGCTGCCACAGCCCCCAATCGACCTGGCCGCAACAGAGGCGTGGCCGCCCAACATCGATATCGCCCGGCGGAACCTGCAGCCATTCGGCGTCTCGGTCGCCCAGGTTGCCGACGATGCCGCCCTACCGTTCCCCTCCGACTCGTTCGACATGGTGGCCAGCCGCCATCCCACCGTCGTGATGTGGCCAGAGATCGCTCGGGTGCTCCGCCCCGGGGGCAGCTACCTATCCCAGCAAGTCGGTCCCGGTTCGAATCGCGAACTGACGGACTTCTTGATGGGGCCCCAGCCGGTCAACCCCCGACGAAGCGCGGCGCGAGCCGCTGGGGAAGCCCTGGCGGCCGGGCTGGGGGTAGTCGAGCTCCGAGAAGAGGCATTGGCTGTCGAGCTCAACGATATCCGCGCGGTGATCTACTTCCTGCGCAAGGTGCTCTGGACGGTCCCCAACTTCACCGTCGAGCGATACCGGAAGCCATTGGAACGTCTCCACGACCGCATCGTGCGAGACGGGCCTTTCGTAGCCTACGCCCAGAGGTTCCTGATCGAAGCACACAAGCCCTGCTCAAATGCGTGAGATGCGGGACAGCGGGGAAACCGCCATCAGACCGGCTTCGGCCCTGGTTGGGGAGCGGGGCGCGACCCCAGCGCTTCCGGGACCGTGCGTTGGGTGCTCAAACGGCGCTCGACGCCTTCATGATGAACGGGCGATAGCCATCGGCCGCCGCCTCGTCGCAGAGCCGGTGGTACTCGGGGAAGCCGCCGGCCCAGGAGATCAGCTTGTTTGCTTTGCCCTCTACGTTTGTGCCCGTCCACCACGACGCCGTGCCCGGGATGAGCGTCGCCGAGGCGATCTGCTCGTGGAGGGCCAGGAACTCGTCCTGGGCCTCCTCGGTGATCTCGACGTAATCGTGACCGTGCTCGCGCATGTGGGCGATGCAAGCGACGATCCACTCCCCCTGCTGCTCGATGAGGGTAGGTGCGTTGATGAGGATCGCCGGGTTGTAAGGCCCGCAGTAGGCCAGGAACATATTGGGAAAGCCGTGGACGGTGAGTCCCAGGTAGTCCCTGGGCTCCGTCGCCCACTCCTCGCGCAGCGAGCGGCCGTCCCGGCCGCGGATGTCGATGGAGAGGATCGCGCCCGTGAAGGCGTCAAACCCGGTGGCCAGAAGGAGGATGTCGACCGGGTAGTCCCGCTCGGCCGTTCGGATGCCCGTATCCGTGACCTCCGTGATCGGTTCCTGCTTGATGTCGACGATATGGACGTTGTCACGGTTCAGCGAGTCGTAGTAGCCGTGCTCGAGCGGCGGCCGCTTGCTGGCGAATGGTTCGGTGGGAGTGACCATTCCGGCCGTCTCCGGGTCGTGGACGGTGCCCTTGATCTTCTCGGCGAAGTAGTCCAAGAAGAGGTCATTGGTCTCCTTGTTGACCATCACGTCGGCGAAGGAGGCGAGGCCGAAGGCGAACCCGCCCTGAGCCCAGAGGTCGTCCATGATCTGCCGTTGCTCCTCCGGCGTGAAGTCCTCCGCGTTCCCCCGGAAGTCGGGGTAGGGGAATCCGAGGAAGTTGTGCCGGGCCTTGTCCCAGATCTCGTCGTGGTGCGCGTGGATCTCCTGCCAGTCGGCTTCGCTCAGGGGCCGGTTGCCCCCCGGTATGCAGTGGTAGGGGTGGCGGACGAACTCCCACACCTCGGCAGCCTCCTTTGCCACCTCGGGTACGACCTGCACGGCAGTCGCCCCGTTGCCGACGACGGCCACCCGCTTGCCGGCGAAGTCCACGTTCTCGCCCAGCCGGGCGGTGTGGTACCACTCGCCATTGAAGCGGTCGAGGCCGGGGAAGCCGGGCACCATCGGCTTGGACAGGGCGCCGACCGCCGGCACGAAGAAGCGGGCCGACGTCCGCTCGCCGCTGTCGGTGGTGATCTCCCAGCGGTTGGCCGACCCGTCCCACGTAGCCGACGCCACCCTCGTGTCCAGCCGGATGTCGCGCCGCAGGTCGAGGCGGTCGGTCACCCAGCGCAGGTAGTCGAGAATCTCGGGCTGCGACGGGTAGCGCTCCTTCCACTCCCACTCGGCGAGCAGCTCCTTGGAGAACCGGTCGGAGAAGCAGTACACCGAGCTGTCCGAGTCGCTGCGTGCCCCTGGATAGTGATTCCACCACCACGTGCCGCCTACGTCTGGGGCTGCCTCGTAGACCACGGCCGACAGCCCCAGGCTGCGCAGAGACTGAAGCAGGTAGATCCCTGAGAATCCTGCTCCGACGATGACGGCGTCGACCTCACTGCTCGTCGGTGCGTCCATGTCAACCCCCTGGGTGTCCTTGCCATGTGTGACACACAGTCTGGAGCACGCGTCCGGCACCGTCAACCTGGTCGAGCCGGTCCTGAGTGGGCCGTCTTCGAGTGCTCTACAGAGATGCCCTTCGAGCTGAACCCTCTTCGGAGCGAGCGACGGGAATCGAACCCGCGTTCTCAGCTTGGGAAGGGGCTGTCGCACCGTCCGGCCACCAGGGGTTTCGCACGTTCGTGCAGCTCAGTGGCTGTTTCGGGCTGACCGCGCCCGGATGCGACCGGGTATGGCCGGCCGTTGTGGCACGAATGACGGCCCTTGACACACGAGCCGGGCGCCGATCACAGGCCGGCCGCCGGAGCCAAGGCGGGCCGGCCAGTAGCTCGACCTCAACCCGGGGCTAGCTGACGCCAAGGTGAGGCTTCCCCCACAGGCGTTCACGAAGCGGCGCACCTGTACGCATCGCCCGACCCGGCGCTGGAGGTTGACTACACTGTAGTCATGTCGCATCCTGTATCCGTTCGCTTCCATGACCCGCGGGTGGCCGACCAGCTCAAGGCGGAGGCGCTCGCTCGTAGCGCATCGACTTCCTCATTGGCTGAGGAACTGATCGACGAGGGACTGCGAGTTCGTCGCCATCCACTGGTGGGCTTCCGCGATGGGCACGCCGGCCGGCGTGCCCATCTGGTCGGTGGTCCCGACGTATGGGAGGTCATCGAAGGCCTCGTAGGCGGCGACGTTCCTTCCGCAGAGCGGATCACCCGAGCAGTCGAGGTGTTCGGCCTTCCTCGCCAGCTCGTCGAGGCCGCTCTCGCTTATTACGCCGAGTTCACCCAAGAGATCGACGCCCTCGTAGACGCCAACCGCAAAGCGGCCGAAGAAGCAGAGGCCCAGTGGCGGCGCCAACAGGCCCTGCTGGCGGGGTGAAGCTCTTGCTCGATACCCATCACTCCCGCCTGGCAGCTGAGCGACTGCGGGATGACGGCCACGACGTGACCGCCGCAGCAGACGATCCGGTCCTCGCATCCCTGCCGGACGAAGAACTACTGCGAGCAGCGAGCCGGTCCGGCCGGGCCGTGGTTACCGAGAACGCCCGGGATTTCGATCGCATCGTACGAACCTGGGTGGTCACCGGTGAGCACCACGCTGGCGTCGTATTCTCCTCGCCCCGCCGCTACCACAGGGGCAGCAACTCGTATCCGGCCAACCTGATCAGCGCGCTCGCGATGTTGATGGCAGACCCTCCCAGCGGTGACCGTGACTGGGTGTACTGGCTCCCGTAGCCCCACCAGTCCAGTCGGAGAGCGACGACGTCACCCCAAGGCGCTCCATAGGTGCCGATATGCGCTTACCTCCGGGCCCCGGCGTCTGTCGTTCGGCACCGGCGTTCTGAGCGACACCGGTCTGCCTCGGTCCGCCGCTGAGGTTCAGCCCGAGCATGGGCTCGGGCGTCGATCTGCACAAGGGCGATGCCGTCGTGGCGACGAGTCCAAGCCGCACGAAGAATCGTTCTGGGCGGGCGCGCCCGCCGGCGTAACTCTGGCGCTGGGACGATGGAGTGCAAGCTGGAGCAAGCACGCGCCGCGGCTTGCCGGGGTAGTTCCCACACCCCGAGGGGTCCGAGACGGCTGAGCAGGTTCGTGTCGCGGATACCCCCCCATGACCGGGCTGGTCACCGGGCGGCCTATACGGACACCTCCCGGCCCAGCTCACCGTTGACCAGGGGCGTTCCCGCAAGACATTCGGCCACCGGGACAACTCGATAAACGGTGGTCGCCGGTTCAGGTCCCGCAGAAGGTGCGGTAGGTGCCGAAGTCCTTCGGGGCGGAGGTGGCGTAGCGCTCCAGGCCAGGGCGCTCATCGTAGGGGGTAGCCACTGCGTCCAGGAGCCGTTCGAGCGCATCGAGGTCGCCCTCGGTCGCGGCGGCGAGGGCCTCCGCGACGAGATGGTTGCGGGGGATGTAGACGGGGTTGACCCGGTCCATCAAGTTGGCGTCGGGGCCCAAGGCACGCCAGCGCTTCGCCCAGGCGTCGAACGCCGCGACGTCGAGGAACAGGCCGCCGCGGGTTGGGGGGCCCGGCGCGCCGCGAGCAGTCGCGCCGAGGTCACGGTAGAACGACGTGTGATCGACGTGACTGTGCTGGAGCAGGGTGAGCAGCTCGTCTACCAGCGGCAAGGTGACCCTCTCGTCGAGGCCGTCGGGCAGGCCGAGCTTGGCCCGCATGCCGGCTGACCAGGCCGCGTCGTAGTGCCCGCGGAACGCGCCGAGTGACTCCACCGCCAGTGCGACCGCCTGTTCCTGGTCGTCGTGCAAGAGGGGTAGGAGGGCCTCAGCGAGCCGGGCGAGGTTCCACTCGGCCACGACCGGCTGGTTGCCGTAGGCGTAGCGCCCGCCCGCGTCGATCGAGCTGTAGACGGTGGCCGGGTCGAACGCCTCCATGAAGGCGCACGGCCCGTAGTCGATGGTCTCGCCTGAGATCGTCATGTTGTCGGTGTTCATGACCCCGTGGACGAAACCTACGAGCATCCACTGGGCCACCAGCGATGCCTGTGTGGCGACGACCGCCTCGAACAGGGCCAGATAGGGGTACTCGGCCTCCGCTGCGCCAGGGTAGTGGCGAGAGATCGCGTGGTCGGCGAGACGGCGCAGGAGGTCGACACTGCCCGTGGCCCGGGCGTACTCGAAGCTGCCCAC
>JALYVP010000352.1 GCA_030853185.1 Actinomycetota bacterium
GGCCACGGCCGTGGCCGTGGCCGGGGGGTCGGGGACCGAGACCAGGACCTGCTCGTAGCGGCCGGTGTTGAGCTCGATCAGGACGGCGCGCTGCTGCTTGAACACGGCGGCGAAGTCCCAGCCCGTCCCGTGGCGGCGAACTCCGAGGGCGGCATAGCCGGGGATGCCGAGCCCGGTGCTGCGCCACCCCCGCAGGGCCAGCCACGAGCTGGTCGGGACACTGACCCGGACGATGGCGGTGAGGGGCAGGTGGAGGTCCTTGTGGAAGCTGAGCGCATGCTCGAAGGGGCGGAGCACCAGGGTCACCTCGTCGGACCCGATCACCAGTTTGGCCATGCCCCTGACCGTAACCGGGCCGGTGCGCCGGGTTGACCGGCGGGCCATCGGAGGACGTCATTCCCCGAATACCCTGAAGCAATGACGGAGCACAGTGATCGACCGGTGGCGGTGGTGACGGGGGCGTCGAGCGGCATCGGCGCTGCCACCGCCCGGATGCTGGCCGACCACGGGTGGTCTCGGAGATCGACCCGGGCATGGTCGAGACCGAGTTCTCCCTCGTCCGCTTCGACGGGGACGCCGCCCGGGCCGACCAGGTCTACGAAGGCCTCACCCCGCTCTCCGCCGACGACATCGCCGAGACGGTCGTCTTCGTCGCCTCCCGTCCCAGCCACGTCGACATCGACCAGCTCGTCATCCGCCCCCGTGACCAGGCCCGGTCGTGGGCGGTCAACCGGGACAGCTAGGCCGAACTAGCGCAGCTCCTCGTGGCCGGCGGGGCGAAGATCGTCGTCCAGGTGGTAGGCGATGGGCACCCCGGTCGGGATCTCCAGTCCGGCGATGTCGTCGTCGGAGATGTCGTCGAGGTGCTTGATCAGGGCCCGGAGGCTGTTGCCGTGGGCGCAGACGAGCACGGTCCGGCCCGCCATCAGATCGGGCCCGATGGCGTCGTACCAGTAGGGCAGCATGCGGACGACGACGTCGGCCAGGCACTCGGTGGCGGGGATGATGTCGGCGGAGCCCTCCGCGTAGCGGGGGTCGCCCCAAACCCCGTAGGGGTCGTCCGGCTCCATCGGCGGGGGCGGCACGTCGAAGCTGCGCCGCCAGGCCAGGAACTGCCGCTCGCCGTGCTTCTCCTTCGTCTCCGCCTTGTTGAGCCCGGTGAGGGCGCCGTAGTGGCGTTCGTTGAGCCGCCAGTGGCGGGCCACGGGGACCCAGGAGCGACCGAGCTCGGCCAGGGTCAGGTCGAGGGTCCGGATGGCCCTGGTCAGCACCGACGTGTGAGCCCGGTCGACCGGGATCCCGGCCTGGCGGAGGGCCGTCCCCGCCGCCTTGGCCTCCTTCTCGCCGTCGCTGGTGAGGTCGACGTCGTACCAGCCGGTGAAGCGGTTCTCCAGGTTCCACCGGCTCTGACCGTGGCGCAGCAACACGAGCGTCGGCACAGTCCCGAGCCTACGCTCGCAGCCTCGAATACCACCGCTCGGCGTGGCGCAGGCGCTTCTCCAACTGGTCGACCGTCGCCTCGGTCACCTTGCGGATCCCGGCCAGGCGGTTCAGCTCCGCGTTCACCCGCGGATGGGGCCAACCGCTGCGGCGAACCAGGTCTCGGGCCAGCTCGGCGTTGGCGTCGCGGAGGCGGCGCTTGTGTTCCCTGCGGGTCAACGTCGGTTCGCTCCCGGCGGGCGCCCCACTGAGCGGAGGCAGGGCGGCGAGCTCCAGGACCAGAGTGGGGTCTTCAGTGTCGTCGTCGGGTCCCTCCTCGTCGTCGTGGCGTCCCGTTCCGTGGGTGTCGGTCCCGGTGGCGGTGGCGGAGATGACGGTGAACAGCGAAAGCTGGTCGTCGCCCGCCTCGGGGCCCACGCTCTGGCCGTCGAGGGCCGCCGGATCTTGGGCCTTCGGCGCCCGGCCGTCGTCCTTTCGCAGATGGTGTCGCCGGATCTCGGCGATCTGGAACGCCCGGGCCCGGAGCCGGGCGTCGTCAGGGATGAACAGGTACGACCTCTGCGCCGGCACCCCCCGGGTCCAGCGCACGAAGCGCCCCACCGCCTGGCGGAAGAACAGCTCCGTCGTGGTCGTGGTGGCGTACACGCCCACCCGCAACCGGGGGATGTCCACCCCCTCCGACACCATGCGCACCGCCACCAGCCACGGGTCGTTCGAGCTGCTGAATCGGTCGATCTGCGCCGACGCTCTGGTGTCGTCGGAGGTTGCGATCGTCGGGCGCACCCCGAAGCGCCAGGCCAGGGCGTCGGCGATGCCCCGGGCGTGGTCCTGGTCGGTGGCGATCACCAGCCCGCCCGCCTCCGGGTGGGTGCGGCGGATGTCGGTCAGGCGCTGGTGAGCAGCAGTGAGCACGGTCGGCAGCCAGTCACCCTCGAGGGACAGGGCGGTGCGGAGGCGCTGGTTGGCCCACTCCCGCTCGAGGGGATCGGTGAGGTCGGCGCTGTGGACCGACCCGTCGGGGGCGCTCCACTCCATGGTGCCGTTGGTCCGGGGAAAGAAGATGGGCCGGACCACCCGCCCGTCAGCCAGCGCCGCGCCGTAGCCGTACTCGAAGTCGGGCCGGACCTCGTCGAGGACATAGTTGAGGAACGGGATGGCCCTCGTGTCGCTGCGGAACGGCGTTCCCGACAGGGCCAGGCGTTTGGGGGCGGGCTCGAAGGCATGGCGGATCGCCTGGCCCCAGGCCCGGTCATCGCCGGCGTGGTGGATCTCGTCGAAGACGACCATCGCCGTCCCGGCCAGGTGGCGCAGCACCTTGGCGCTGCCGGCCACCTGCTGGTAGGTGGTGACGATGCCATGCATGTCCGGGGGCAAGGCACCGTCCGTGGCCGCCCATGTCGGGTCCAGGTGCAGACCGAAGGCGGTGGCCGCCGCCGCCCACTGGGCCTTGAGGTGGGCGGTGGGAGCGACCACGATGAGCCGCCGCGGTGGCCGGGACGGCCGGGCCTGCTCTGCCATCTCCGGCGTCTCCGGCATGGTCATCTGGCGGACCGCGGCGGTCAGGGCAAATGTCGTCTTGCCGGCGCCGGGGGTGGCCACGGCCAGGAAGTCGGGACCGGGAGAGGTGTCGAAACGGTCCAGGGCGGCCTTCTGCCACGGGCGGAGTCGGATGGATCGGGTCACGGGGGGATTTCGGGGCGCAACCGGTGCGGCCGGACCGCCCAGTCTGGCACGGCCCGCTGGGTGCGGCGGCGGGCGATCTGGGGCGGTGCCGCCCTGGTG
>JALYVP010000353.1 GCA_030853185.1 Actinomycetota bacterium
GGTCGAGACCGCTGGCGGCCAGTCCATGGTTGTCGCCTACGACCTGGGAGACAAGGCCAGCATCGACGCTGCCGTCGGGACGGTCGCGGAGCGTTGGGGCGGCATCAATGTGCTGGTCGCCAACGCCGTGGAGTGGGGAGCGCCGGCCTGGGCGCCCCCTGCGTTCGAGGACCTGGACCCGAACGGCTGGCAACGCAGCCTGCGCACCGGTCTCGATGGTGTCTTCCACACGCTCCAGGCCGTCGTACCGGTCATGCGGAACCGACCCGGGGCCCGGATCGTGCTGGTCTCCTCCGGATCTGTCGACTACGGGATGGTCGGCGAGGCCGCCTACGGGTCGGCGAAGGCCGGCCTGCACGGGCTGGCGCGCAGCCTGGCCCGCGAGCTGGGACCGGCCGGGGTCCTGGTCAACGTGGTCATGCCCGGCCTGGTGGCCACCGAACGCAACTTGCAGATGATCCCCCAAGAGGTCCGAGACACCATCGCCGGCCACAGCTGCACCGGTCGGCTGACCTGCCCCGATGAAGTCGCCGCGGCCATCGTCTTCTTGTCGTCGTTGGCCAACAGCAATCTCACTGGCGAGACTCTGCACATCGCTGGGGGGATGTAGAGCCATGAGCAAGATCAAAGAGGTGAAGGTCTGGTTGGACGGGGTGACCTTGCAGGTCGAAGACGTCGAGCAGTCTCTGGACTTCTACCGGCGCATCCCCGGTGCCGTGCTGGAACACCATCGTCCCGGCGAGTTCGCCCTGCTGCGGATGGGCGAAGCCCGTCTCGGCCTGCTCGGCATCGGTGCCCCCGGGTTCCACCTGGAGGTCTCAGCCGACGACGTCGACGAGCTCCACGTCCAGCTGTCCCGGGCGGGCATGGAGCCCCTTGGGCCACCCGAAGACCGGCCCTGGGGAGAGCGGACCTTCAACGTCATCGACCCGGACGGCAACCACATCGAGTTCGCCGGCGGCTGAGCGTCGGCGGCCGGAAGACAGCCCCGACCTCGAAGGAGGGTGCGCCTGGTGCCGGTGGAGTTTCTGAGTGACGAGCAGGCCGCCGCCTACGGACGGTTCATCGGGGCACCCACTCAGGAGCAGCTGGAGCGGTTCTTCTGGCTGGACGACGCCGACCGGGAACGGGTCGGCCGGCGACGACAGGAGGCCACGGCGCTCGGCTTCGCCGTGCAGCTCGGCACCGTCCGGTTCTTGGGTACGTTCTTGGACGACCCGGTGGACGTGCCGTGGGCGGCCGTGGTCTTCGTGGCCGGCCAACTCGGGATCGCCGACCCCTCCAGCGTGAAGGGCTACGGCGCCCGGCCCATGACCGTCTACCAGCACCAGTGGGACATTCGCCGGGACTACGGCTACCACGACTTCACCGACCGGGCCAACGAGCTGCGCCGCTTCGTCGAGGCCAGGGCGTGGCTTTCGAATGAGGGGCCGAGGGCGCTCTTCGACCGGGCCACGGCGTGGTGCGTGGAGCACAAGGTCCTCCTGCCGGGGGTGACGACCATGGCCAGGCTGGTCGGCGAGGTCCGCGCCGCCGCGGTCGAGCGGTTGTGGTCCAGCCTGTACGGGCTGGCCGGCGACCAGCTCCGCCGGCGCTTGGACGGCCTGCTGGTGGTGTCCGAGGGCGCCAGGGTGTCGGAGTTGGAACGTCTTCGGGCCGGGCCGACCAGGCTGAGCGCGGCGGAGATGACCCGCTCGTTGGCTCGTCTGGCCGCGGTGCAGGACCTGGGCGTCGGTGGCATCGACCTGACGGTGGTCCCGGCCGGTCGCCTGGCCGCCCTGGCCCGCTACGGGATGGCTGCGCCCGTCGGCGCCTTGCGCCAGATGACCGTCACTCGACGAACAGCGACGCTGCTGGCCACCCTGCAACGTCTGGAGACCCAGGCCGGCGATGAGGTTCTCGACGTGTTCGAGTTGCTGTACGCCAACAAGATCGAGGCCAAGGCGCAGCGGGCTCGGTCAAGGAGCGCCTGGCCGCCCTGGTCCGGTTGTCTCGGGCCGCTTCCCGCTTGGCTGCGGGGTGGCGGGTGGTCCTGGACCTGGGCGCCGAGACCACCATGAGCCTGCCCGAGTTGTGGGCGGCTGTCGAGGCCGTGGCCGCCCGTGAGCAACTGGCCGCCGCGGTCGGGGTGGTCGACGACCTGGTCCCCGACGACGAGGACGACCAGGGCACCAAGCGAGCCGAGCTCGTCAAGCGCTTCGCCACCCTCCGCTCCTTCTGGGCCGTCATGGTCGAGGTGATGCCGTTCCAGGCCGCAGAGGGCGGCAAGGCAGTCCTGGCCGCCGCCGAGGCGCTGCCCGGACTGTTCGGACGCAAGAAGGTGGCCGTCACAGAGATCGACTACTCGTTGCTGGCCGGCTCATGGCGACGCCTCGTTCTCCACGGCACAGATGTCGACACCGGCCTGGTCGACTGGCGGGCCTACACCCTGGCGGTGGCCGAGAGCCTCCACCACGCCCTGCGGCGCCGAGACGTGTTCGTCCTCGGCGCCGGGCGCTGGGGTGATCCCCGGGCCAAGCTCCTCAGCACCGACGAGTGGGCCACCGAGGCGCCCACGGTCCTCGAGGCGCTCCAGTTGCCGGCCGAGCCCGAAGACCACCTCGATCGTCTGGCCCGGGAACTCGACGACGCCTACCGGGGGGTCGCTGCCCGCCTGCCGGCCAACGAGCCGGCAACGATCGAAGACGGACGGGTCCACTTGGGGAAGCTGGACGCCCAGGGCGAGCCGGCCTCTCTCGTCGAGCTACGCAGCCTGGTCGACGCCATGATGCCCCGAGTCGACCTGCCGGAGCTGATCTTGGAGGTGCAGGGCTGGACCGGCTGCCTGGACGCCTACACGCATCTCTCCGAGGCCACCGCCCGCATGGACGACCTGCCCTTGTCGGTGGCCGCCTGCTTGGTGGGCGGGGCCTGCAACCTCGGCTACACCCCGGTCATCAACCGGGGCCACCCGGCCCTGACCAGGGCACGGCTGTCGTATGTGGACCAGAACTACGTGCGCGCCGAGACCCACCGGGCTGCCAACGCCCACCTGATCGAGCACCAGGCCGGCATCGACTTCGCCCAGTCCGGGTGTGAGGAGGATTGGAACAGTGGTTAGCGTCAGGAAGAGGACGGCTCACAGGCCCTCTACGTAGGAGGCGGCCACGTCTTCGGGTGGGTTGGTGTAGCGGGCGATGTAGCGCTGGGAGCGGTGCCCGAGG
>JALYVP010000086.1 GCA_030853185.1 Actinomycetota bacterium
GTCCGTGATCTGGTCGGTGTCGGTGAAGTCGCCCGGGTTCACGACCTTGCGTTGCACGATCGAGAAGTAGATCTCGCACTGGTCGAGCCACGAGGCGTGCACCGGCAGGTGGATGACCCCGAGCACCCGGCAGCCGGACGCGCGGAACTGCCGGGCGGCTATTCCGGTACCGGTCCCGACGTCGAGGACGCCGAGGCCGGGGCTGGCGGCGATGATCCGGTCCACCATGGCGTCGGGATAGCGGGGGCGGGTTCGGTCGTAGCGTTCGGGGTCCGAGCCAAACGACTCCGCTACCCGCCGGTGGAGATGGGGGGCGCGTCCGGAAAGGGTGCTCGCGCCGGCGGTAGAGTGGGCATGCGCCCACCGTAAATGGGCAAACGCCCGCTCGTCAACTGGGTGGGCCCCAGCGAGCGAAGGGAGATGTACGGTGCCGACAGGGGTGGCCATTCGTGACGTGCACGAGCAACTGTTCGCCGCCGCCGAGCGCGTCCTGGTCCGCGAGGGGCCGAACGCGCTGACCAGCCGGGCGGTCACCACTGAGGCAGGTTGCGCCAAGGGCGTGCTTCACAGGCACTTCGTCGACTTCGACGCCTTCCTCGCCGAGCTCGTGGCCGACTGCCTCACCCGGATCGACGACCAGGCTGTCGCCGTGCGCAACTCCGCTGGGATGAGCACCGTGGCCGGCAACCTCACCGGCGCGCTGACGAACCTGTTCGATTCCGTCGCCGTGGTGATCGTCGGCCTTGTCATCTCCCGGGATGGTCTCCGCTCCCGGCTGCGCCATGTCACGCCGACTGGCGTCCCGGTCCTCATGGAAGCGGGGGCCGTGCTCGCCTCCTACCTCACCGCCGAGCGCGAACTGGGCCGCATCGCGCCAGATGCCGATGTCGCCACGCTGGCTCCCACGCTGATCGGGGCCGGGCACCTGCTCTTCGCCGACCGGACGGGCAACCCGCCAGGGACTGAAGCCGTCGGACGAGTAGTAATGGCCGTCATCGCCGGCGTCGTGCGAGACGAAATGACCTGCAGCAAGCCTGAAGCTACGATCGACCGGATCCATCCAGCACTCCCACAGCCCTTCCAGGTCAGCGCGCCCGACTCCGGCGAGCGTCCTGGACGAGCTGCGATACGAGATCGTCTGGCAGGGGCCGATCGGCCGGGAAGTTGATCGTTCCCTTCCAAAGCTGGTAGCCAGCCAGGGCATCGGCGTGGGTCTTGAGCGGTCCCGCGCCGGTGTAGAACGAGCAGTGCTTCTTCGTGGCGGAGAAGCCGACGAGCCACCGGCCGTCGAGCTTGAAACCGGGGATGCCGTAGCTGATTGCCTCGGTGGCATCCGGCATAGAAGCGCGGATCTGGTAGCGGAGCCGCTCGAGGGCTGCTCGCCTGTCATCCGGCACGCTGGGCCAGGTACTCGTCGATCGTCGCTGCCGGCATCGATCATCCTCCACTTCAAGCGAGTTCACCGTCGTCTGGTCAGACGTCGGGCGATCGGGCAAATCATCGGACAATCATTGCCACCCCAACAGCTCGGCGTGGTCCACGCGATGATGAGCTGGCGAGATCGTGTCGCAGCCGATTCCAGCGTTGGCGGAGCTCGACGTTGCTGCGATGCTCCCGGGGATCGCACAGGGGGCACAGTCGCGACACCCGAGGCCCTGGAATGACCTCGGTCGTCGACTTGGACGTGACGGTTTCCCGGCGCGTCTCTACCGACTCACGGCCGGCGAGATCCCGCTAGTCGTTCGTCTGCACGGCGGAGGCTGAACCATCGGCAGTGCGGAGCCCCACGCCCGCATGTGCCTGCGGCTGGCACGCAGGCAGGGTTGGCGGCCTGCGACTGAGAGATGAGCACCCCGGGGCGCTCCCGGGACCTGCAGGTATTGCGCTACGCCGACACCGACCTCAGCCATTCCCCGTCGATGACGGAGAAGGCCGGCCGGGGACTCGATGCCACCAGGTGCCAACGGCTCACTGGCCGCAAACAGTCACCCGGTTGCGGATCGCTCAGCGGACGCGACCCCGCGGTTGTAGAACTCTGCGCTCAAGGCGCAGCACTCGGCTACTGACTCGCGGCGGAGGCCGAAGGGCTGTTCGTGGGATCGGTCGACCAAGCTCGGCCGCGAACTCGCGTTGCCACCGGCCGGCCCCGGGGGCGCCTCGGCTCGCCCACCGTCTCGCCGCTTGCTCCTGAGTGACAAGATCGGCCCTCATGAGTCTGCTGCCGGGTTGGACCAGGCGACGCAGGAGCGGGCTGGTGACGGCGAATGGCGGGTTGGCCACCACGGAGAACGGTCGGCGGGGTAGCCGTAGATCGCCGGCGTCGGCTTCGACCACGATGATCGCTCCGCCGAAGCGTCGGCGAAGGTGACGAGCCCGATCGGGATGCGCCTCGACGGCGATCACCCGGGCGCCGGCGTCGAGAAGGGGCCCTGTCAGGGCGCCGGTGCCGGCGCCGATGTCAAGGACCCATGATCCCGATGGGACGTGCGCTTCATCGACCAGGAGCTGAGCCCAACGAGGGCTGAGCTCGTGCCATCCCAGACTCCGGGAGGACACGGCGTCGGATCGTGACGAAGAAGTTCATGACTGCCCAGTTCATCAGTTTGTTGCTCAAGGCGTCCATCGATTTTCGGCGGTAGCAACGCAAACACGGACGGGTCTCAACAAAGGTCGATGCCGAGCCCGGAGACGACCGGAGCGCAGGCGCGGGCCCGTTTCCGTGGCGGGGTGGGCGCCCGACCCGGGTGGCGCCCACCAGGAGGCCGGATCCACACTCGTCGCCCGTAGTCTGACCAGCACCACAAGTTTCCCTGCGGCTGGGCGGACTCGCACCGTTGGCCCCGGAATCCCACAGGATCGTTCAACGAGCGGCAGAACTGGCGAGCTATCACCGCGCAGCTCGGGCTCGCACTGTCGCACCGTCGATGAGAAAGCTACCGCCTTCCGACTCCTGACAATCGCCGACGCCAAGGCGTCGTGGCAGGAGCCTCTCGCCTGTCCTCCGATGGCAAAATCGTGCGATGAAATTCCGAACCACCGTGGAGTTGGGCGGCAAGACGGCCTCGGGTTGCCGGTCCCTGACGGGGTTGTTGCCGCGGGGGCTGGGCAAGCGCTCTGCGGGCGGGTGACCGTCGGCAGTCATTCGTACCGATCGACGGTGGCGCCGATGGCGGTTAGACGGAGGGAGCACTGATTCCGCGGAAGCGGTTCCGAGTGCCCCTCCCAGCATCGAGCTCCTCCCGACGTGCCCCCACCTACCTTCTGGCGCTGCGGTTGACCCAGCGCCGCGCTCCCGCGGAAGCGGGCTCGACCGCGCTCGGGCGACAGCTGACGACCCGACGCCAGCTCTCCTTACCTTACGGAGGCCCGATGGATTGGTTGCGACGCTGATCACGCAGCGAGGTCGCGGGTGCCAGCGCCGCAGCCCCCCATTTCTCAGGACAAGGTCGCGATCCAGGTTATGGTTGCGATGGTTCCGAGGAAAAGGATCCCACCGATGACCAGTGCGGTCACGGCCAGGCCCCGGAGATCGCGACCGCGCTGGGCTCCGAAGGCGCCGAATATCAGGGCCAGAAGACTGCACAGGAAGATGAAGGGAAAGGTGAAGGGAAAGCCGGGGGTGAGCACCAAACCGCCGACAGCCAGCACGAAAGCCGGGATGGCGAAGCGGGTGGGCCGTGGCTGCACCCGCTTTCCGATGTCAGGCAACGTAGGTCAGGACGTAGTAGCCGTAGCCGGCCAGCGCCAGCCCCCCGACCAGGCTGCCCAACATGAGTGTGCTCTGCAACGGCCCCTGGGGAGGGACCTCACGGTTGGCGTCCAATGCGATCTTGGCGATCTCGTTGACCCGGGCCTTGAACGTCGGTGGCTGGTAGAACCGAGTGCCTTTGTGGAGCTTCACTCGACGTTCTGCGAACCAGTTCTGCAAGTTGTCGAAGATCACGTTCAGAGGTCTGCGGGCTACGAAGGCGGCGGCGTAGCCCATGGCCTTCTTGTCCCAGCTGGACTGCCAGATGTTCTGCGTCCGGTTCCACAGGGAGCCATGCGACGTGTAGGTGGCGGCGTGGGCGTGGAGGGCGTGCAGACCGTAGTACAGGGCGAGGAAACCGACGGCGCCGAAGACGGCCGAGGCCAGCAAGGCGGTGGGGACCTCGGGGATGTGGAGCCTGTCGTGGAGTCGATCGAAGGTGCGCCCGGCCTTCAGATGGCTCTTGGCGAAGTGGTTCCACACGATGGCCTGGGCCAGAAAACCGCCGAGGATGCCCTCGCCCACGTCCCGGATGGAGTGCCGGAGATCCCCATTGGTGACGAGGGTGTGGTCCCAGAAGTGCTTGATCGTGGGACTCCTCTGAGTGAGCAGGTAGTAGAGAGCGACCACGATGAGCATGCCGACATGGGCCAGAACGACCGCAGCGATGAGCAGTTCGACCTTGACCGTCACCCACCGCAGCGGGTGCCTGACGAAGTCCACCAGCGGTGGCGGAAGAGAACGCCTGGTTGTGGCCGAGGGGGCGTTCAACGGAACGAACTCCTTTCGTCCTTGGACGTGGCGGACCCGGTGATGTATGTGACCGCGTCGCGCAGTCGGTCCGGGTCAACTGCACCGCGCACCAGGGAGTCCAACACGACGCCGTCAAGGGCGGCGACGATGGCGGGAGCGGCGATGGGACCAAACCGTTCGGCGGCGATGGCAACGAAGCGTTCTCGGGCTTCGATCAGCGGAGGGCGAAGCGTGGGGTCCCGAGCGGCCATCAAGAACAGCTCGTATCTGGCCAGGGTCAGGATTCTTCCTGCTCCGAGCCATTGCTCCAACGAAGCGGCCGGGGGCTCGTCGACCTCCACCCCCTCTCGTACGGCGAGGTGGCCGAAGAGGGCCGCCACCATGGCCGCCCGGTCGCCGAAGTGGTGGCGTATCGACCCGTGAGGCAGGCCGGCGGCGTCCTCGGCAGCCCGCACGGTGAGGCGGGCGGCGCCTTCTCGGCCGAGAAGCTCGAGGGCTGCGTCCAACAGTCGAAGCCGCGAGTCCTTCTCCACAGGGAGAACGATAGGTACTAGCGTCTTCTCCATGTGGAGAATCGAGGGGGAGCTTGGGGAAAGAGGAACACCGTACGACCGCCGGGCGGCGGTCTACGACCGGCTCGTCAGGTCGCGAATCTACAACCGGCTGGCGTGGAGCACGTCACCGGATGACTACGTCACGTTCGGGGCGGCGGCGATCGCCTCGGCTGGCGGACCCCTTCTCGAAGTGGCGGTCGGATCGGCGTCGGCCACGGCTCGGCTCCATGCCCACTCCCGGCGGCCCACGACGCTGGTCGATTTGTCACGCCCCATGCTCGAACGGGCCGGGCGCGGCATCGCCGCCGCCGGCGCCGACCGTGAGGTCCGACGACCGCCGCCTCTCCGTCTCGTGCGCGCTGACCTGTTCGCCCTTCCCTTCCCCGACCACGGCTTTGCCACCGTGATGGGACTCGGTCTGACCCACCTCTTCGATGACCTCGAGCCGGTTGTCCGCGCCCTCGGCCGGCAGCTGGCACCGGGTGGAGAGCTCCATCTCGCCGGCCTCGTCGCCCAGACGCGTCGAGGACGAAGCTATCTGGCACTCCTGCACCGCTTCGGTGAAGTCGCTCAACCCAGGACCGCCGAAGAGCTCCAGGTTGCTCTGGGCAGGCCGGCGGCGTTCTCGGTCGCGGGCTGCATGGCCTACGCCCGGCTGGATTCGGCCCGCCTGGAGTCGTGAGTCCAGTGGTGGATCCGCGCCCGCGTCGAGGCGAGCCGGGTTGACTACGACGCCGTCTCGCCCCGCTATCAGGAGGGCTTCGGTGTCGGCGTGGCCGCGCTCGAAGCGGGCCACCTCGACGCCCGGCTGACCACCAGGCTCACCCTGGTCGCCTTCACTCGTGGGAGAGCTCCATGACCTGGGTCAGACGAATGTTGTTGCCGGACGGGTCGCGGAACGAGGTGTCGATGCCGTAGGGCTGGGGGGTGGGCGGGTCATTGAACACCACGCCTCGGGCCGAGAGCTCCTCGTAGCTGGCCCGGCAATCGTCGGTGGTGAGGAAGAGCGTGCCTCCCGCACCCTTGGCCACGAGCTCGCCCAGCTGCTCGCTGCTGGCCACCTCGAGCATGGGGGGGCCGGGAACGGGCATCAGCACCAGACCCACGTCCGGCTGGCCTGCGGGCCCCACGACCAGCCAGCGAAAGTGCCATTCCTCCATGGTCACGTCCGCCCGCACCTCCCAGCCGAGTTTCTGGGTGTAGAAGCGGAGCGCCTCCTCTTGATCATGTACCCAGAACTGGGCGTTGGCGATGCGCATGTGTGATCCTCCTGGTTGGTCCGTGGCACCGACGCTAGGGGGAGGGTGCTCCGCCGACTTCTCGAAACGTGCGGTTTCGAAGGCCTGCTCGAGAAGCTCTCAGCTGATGGTGGAGCCCGGGGCCAGGGCTTGGCGGTGATCATCGGTGATGGCGTCGACCATCTTGAGACCGCAGAGCAGGAGCGCCACGTCGCATGCGACGGTGACGGCAACGAGGACCAGACCAAGGGGGCGAACCAGTGCCAAGGTGACGATCACCGCGCTTTGCAGGACGCTGACCGCTAGGAGCAGAGCCCACGTCTTGGCCACCCATCGGCGTCCGGGGTGCCCGGACGGGAAGCAGTCGCCGAGCGCCTGGGCGGGAACGAACAGGTCGGCGATCGGGACCAGATAGGCGACGACCCCCCAGGCGGGACTGCGCCGGGCCGGATACCCCAACGACCGAGCCAACTTCGCAGCTCGGTATTGCCACATGGCGAAGACAACCTCGGGGGCGAAGAGGAGCCCGCTGATGTACGTCCCGACCGGAATCTTGGGTTGTGCCGGCGGTGGGTACTGGCCGAGGTTGTCGAAGAGCACCCGGGCGGTATGGAAGTAGCGCTCCCAACTGGCGACGTCGGCCCAGGCGACCAGGCAGAACACGATGGACAGCAACGGGAAGGCGATCACCGCCCGGCGGACCCACGGGGTCATGGCCTTCTCCCAGGCGAGCAAGGCCGCCGGCGCCGGCGCTGCTGGGCCCACGTCGGCGGTCCAGGTTGCACCGTCCCACCGACGTTGCCACCGGGCGTCCCATGGGTCGGGGTACCAGCCCGGTGGAGGGACCCACCCCGGCCCGCTCACCGTCCATCCTCGCCCGGGTTCTCCGCCCGCGTCCCGCCCACGGGTCGAGACTGCCACATGGCGACCGGTCGGTGCATGACCGCAAGCATCGTCGGTGCCAGATCAGCGAGGTGTCTTATCGCCAGTGCGGCGGCGGGAGCGAGGCTGCCGGCACGTTGAGCTGTCAGCCGATTCGTCGCTCGTGGTCGGCCCAGGCGTCGTCGCGGAGGGCGAACTTCTGCACCTTTCCGGTGGAGGTCTTCG
This sequence comes from Actinomycetota bacterium, assembly GCA_030853185.1. GTDB lineage: Bacteria > Actinomycetota > Acidimicrobiia > Acidimicrobiales > Palsa-688 > JALZAH01. The sequence continues at coordinate 7,401 of JALYVP010000086.1, forward strand.
GCAGCGGACCGAAGGTGACGTGCTTGGGGACCTTGAACCGGGCCAGTCGGCCGCGTACGAAGTCGATGAGGTCCTCCGGTGTCGCCGAGGCTCCGTCCTTGAGGGTCACATAGGCGCCCGGGACTTCGCCCCACCGCTCGTCGGGCACGGCGATCACCGCGGCCTCGAGCACCGCCGGGTGGGCGCTGAGGGCGGCTTCCACCTCCACCGACGAGATGTTCTCGCCGCCGGAGATGATGACGTCCTTGCTGCGGTCGCGTAGCTCGATGTAGCCGTCGGGGTGCATGACCCCGACGTCGCCGGTGCGGAACCATCCGTCGGGGATGGCGGCCGCAGTGGCATCGTCGTCGTCGAGATAGCCGAGCATGACGTCGTTGCCGCGTATGGCGATCTCCCCGGTGGTCTCGCCGTCCGCCGCCACATCGCCGCCTTCGTCGTCAACCACCCGGACGGGGTTGGCAATCATGTTGGCGACCCCTTGGCGGGCGCGCAGGCGGGCCTTGGCGTCGGGGTCGAGATCGTCCCAGCCGGCCTGCCACTCGCAGACCACGACCGGGCCGTAGGTCTCGGTCAGACCGTAGAGGTGGGTGACCTCGCCGCCGAGGTCCTCCATGCGGCTCAGGATGGCGGGGGTCGGGGGTGCCCCGCCGGTGAGGATGCGAAGCCGCCGCCCCTCCGCCAGGGGTTGGGCCTCGGAGGCATAGCCGATCATGGTCAGCAACGTCGGCGCACCGCACAAGGCGGTGACGCCTTCGGCGTCGATCTGGCGCCAGATCTCCACTGGCTCGATCCGGCGGACACAGACGTGGGTGGCCGCCGCGGCGGTGACCGCCCAGGTGAAGCACCAGCCGTTGCAATGGAACATCGGCAGGGTCCACAAGTAGACATCGCGCCCCGTGAGCTCGGCATGGACGACCATGGCCAGAGCCTGCAGGTAGGCCCCCCGGTGGTGGTACATGACGCCCTTGGGCGTGCCGGTCGTGCCGCTCGTGTAGTTGATCGACAGCAGGCCGCGCTCGTCGGGGACCGGTCGCATGAGCGAGCTGCCCGATTCGACTAGCTCCTCGTAGCCGTCCTCGTCGCCGCCGACCCGCACCAGCTCCACCCCATCGACCTCGGCCGCCGCCTCGTGAGCGACGTCGGCCAGGTCGTCGTCGTAGAGCAGGAGAGCAGCCTGGCTGTGACCCAGGATCCAAGCCAACTCCCCCGACGACAGCCGGGTGTTCAACGCCACCAGCGGCGACCCCGACCACGGCACGGCGTAGTGCGCCTCCAAGAGGGCATGGGAGTTGGGGGCCAGCACCGCAACCGGGCGACCATCGACGCGTCCGGCCAGCGCGCCGGCCAGCCGCCGGCATCGATCATCGAGCTCCCGATAGGTCCACCGCCCCTCGCCGTCGACCACGGCCAGCCGATCGGGATGCACCAACGCCGACCGCGTCAAGAACGCGGTGGGCGTCAACGGCTCGAAGGACCAGGGACGCTCGACATCAGCCATGGCTCGATGGTATGTACCTCCGTCAGATCGGGGAGGCTGCGGTGTCGCGGTGGGGGCTGCTGAGCTCCAGGGCGGTGTCCTCGATGCCGTTCATCTTCAGTGCCCGGTAGTCACGGAGATAGCTCTGATGGACCTGCCACGGGGCTTTGGAGCCCTGCTTGGGGAAACGATCGGCCGAGCGCAGGACGTACCCCGAGGTCAGGCCGAGGAGCGGCTGGGCGGAGATCGATGCGTCGTGGTTGACCGGTGTGGCCTTGTGCATCCTCGCCGCTCGCATGTGGTTGAGCAGGCGGCACACGTAGTCGCAGGTGAGGTCGCACTTGAGGGTCCACGAAGCGTTGGTGTAGCCGATGGCGATGGCCAGGTTGGGGACGCCCTCGAGCATCATGCCCTTGTAGGTCAGCTTGCTGGTTGGATCGACCGCTTCGCCGTCGACCGACAGGGCCATGCCCCCGAGGAAGAGAAGCTCGAGCCCGGTTGCCGAGATGACGACGTCAGCCTCGAGCTCGACCCCTGAACGCAGCCGGAGGCCCTTGTCGGTGAAGGTGTCGATGTGATCGGTGACCATCGACACCGTGCCGGCCCTGATCGCCTTGAACAGGTCGCCGTTTGGGACGACACAGAGCCGCTGGTCCCATGGGTCGTACCGGGGCGTGAAGTGCGTGTCGATGTCGTAGCCGGGAGGCAGCAGGTGCTCGAGGTGCTTGCGCAGCAGCCGTTTCACCAGTGCCGGGCGGCGCTTGCTGACCACGTACGACGCCTGGGTGGTGAGCGCCTTGAACCATCGGACGGCAGGACCGGCCCACCGGCGCGGCAGCACATGGCGAAGGAGATCGGCGACGGGGTCCTTGGCTGGGAGCGATGCGATGTAGGACGGTGAGCGTTGGAGGACGGTTACGTGGCCTGCCGTCGCGGCCATCGAGGGGGCCAGTGTCACGGCGGTGGCGCCGCTGCCGATCACCACCACGTTCTTGCTCGCGTAGTCGAGGTCCTCGGGCCAGGTCTGGGGGTGCACGATGATGCCGCCGAAGCGGTCCATCCCGGCGAAGGCGGGCAGGTAGCCGTGGTCGTAGCGGTAGTAGCCGCTGCAGGAGAACACGAACCTGCAGGTGACCTCGATCGTCTCGCCGGTGTCGGCCCGGTCGGCGACCAGGCGCCAACACGACGTTTGGCTGGACCAGTCGGCGCTGACGATCCGGTGGTTGAACCGGATGTGCTTGTCGATACCGCCATCGGTGGCGGCATCGTTGATGTACTGCAGGATCGATTCTCCGTCGGCGATCGACTTCTCGCCGGCCCAGGGACGGAACGCATAACCGAGGGTGAACATGTCCGAGTCGCTGCGAATGCCCGGGTAGCGGAACAGGTCCCACGTGCCACCGATGGCGTGACGCGCTTCGAAGATGGCGTAGGAGGCCCAGGGACACTCGGCCTGGAGGTAGTGGGCCGCCCCGATGCCGGACAGGCCGGCGCCGACGACCACGACATCGAAATGCTCCACGGCGTGCGGTTGGCTCATGCTGCGGCTTTGGTCAGCTTGGCGTTCAGCGAGCCGTGCTCGCCGAACAGCGCGTCGCGCCACTGCCCAACCAGCTCCGCCGTGTCGCGGTCGTCGGGGTGGAATCCGGAGCGGTTGTAGTCACGCAGCTGGCGCCACAGCCCGTGGCTGACGAGTGGGGAGCGCCGGAACGTGTGCCAGCTCCGGCGCAGGTTGCCGGGGCCAAAGGTTGCTCGGTCGCCGAGCAGGGACATGCTCACATGGATGGCCATCCACGCCACGAAGCCGAAGCGGAGGATGTTCATCGTCATCACCCGCATGCGGTCGCTGCCGCCGACGGCTTGGTAGACGTCGAAGGCGACCGCCTTGTGCTCGGACTCCTCCAGCGCGTGCCACACGAACAGCTCGCGGACGGCGTCGTGGCCGAAGAGGGCCCGGGCCTCCTCGCTGGTCAACACCAGCTCGGCCAAGGTGGCGGTGAAGTGCTCGAGGGCGGCCGTCACCGCCAGGTTGGCCCGCGCCGAGAGCTGGCGCTCACGGAACTCGAGCAGGGCCTTGGTCATCCGTTCGATCCGCTTCGTCGGGTAGCCGAGCTCGGCCAGGCGCTCGTTGAACACCCGGTGCTCCCGGCCGTGCATGGACTCCTGACCGATGAAGCCAGCCACCTGACGCTTCAGCTCCGGGTCCGTGATCTGGTCACGGAAGTGCCGCACCGAACGGACGAAGAAGTCCTCGCCGTCGGGGAAGACGGCTGACAGCGCCGCCGCCAGGTGACTGAGGATCAGGTCCCCATCCGACGCGAAGTGGCGGGGGACTCCCTGCAGTGACTCATCGAAGGACATGCGCCGGGTCGGCACCTTGCGGTCGGAGGTAGTGGGCATGCCCGCAGGCTAGATGATGTGAGGGATTAGCTCAAGTACTCAGTTCTGCTAGCCTGGAGGTGTCATGGGACTCGGCTCGGATGCAAACGCAAAAACCAGTGCCGCGCAATCCAGTGCCGCGCAATCCAGTGGGGTGCAGACCCACACCAAGGGGGCGCAGACGCGACGGGCGATCCTCGATGCCGCCATCGTCCGCTACGGGCGCGACGGGTACCGGTCGACGTCCGTGGCCGACATCGCGCGCGACGCCTCGGTGGGCGGAACCGTCGCCTACGCCTACTTCCCCAACAAGGAGGCCTTGTTCCTTGCTGCCGTGGACGAGGACGCGGCCGCGGTCATCCAGGAGGGGCTGTCCAGCGCGGTCGCCGAGGTCAACGTGCGGGATTGGCGCCAGACTCTGCTCGTGACCCTGATCGGGGCCCTCGAACGCCACCCGTTGGCCCGCCGGTTGCTTGCCGGCCTCGAACCCGAGGTCACCGACCGGGTGCTCGAGATCCCGGCCCTCGACGAGCTCCGCAGAGCCTGTGCGGAACGGCTCCGCCGCGAACAGCTCAACGGGTCGGTCCGCCTCGACATCGACCCGGTGACGATTGCCAACGGCATCGTCGCCATCATGCTGTCGCTGCTCATGTCGGTCGTCCAGCTCGGCAGCGCCGCCGCCGCTTCCTACGGCAACGACGTCGCCGCCGTGTTGCATGCCGCCATCGAACGGACGCCGCCGGCGGGCACCC
>JALYVP010000354.1 GCA_030853185.1 Actinomycetota bacterium
GGTCCAGGTCCTCGAACGCAGGGGGCGCCCAGGCCGGCGCTCCCCACTCCACCGCGTTGGCGACCAGCACATTGATGCCGCCCCAACGCTCCGCGACCGTCCCGACGGCAGCGTCGATGCTGGCCTTGTCTCCCAGGTCGTAGGCGACAACCATGGACTGGCCGCCAGCGGTCTCGACCTCCTTGGCGGTCGTCTCCGCGCCTTCTCGGTTGGTGTGGTAGGTGAGTGCCACCCTCGCTCCTTCGGTACCGAAGGCGATCGCGGTGGCCCGGCCGATGCCCGAGGTCGCCCCGGTGACGAGCACGACGCGGTCTTGCAGTCCGAACTCCATGGCCTGGCTCCGATCTAGTAGTAGAGCATGACCATAGAGTCATACCATGGTATGCGTCAAGTATATAGGGGTACCAGGACCGGATAGGCTGGGCTGGTGACGACGAACGGAGCGCTGCCCGAGCCCGCCACCGACGAGCTCCGCGACATCAAGGAAGTTGCCCAGCTGATGCTGGTGCTGGCCGAAACGCTCCAGGCCGGCTTCTCCGCCATGGCCGCCCAGTTCGGGCTGACCGCCGCCCAAGCCAAGCTCTTGCTCAACCTGGCCCCAGGGGAGGCCTTGCCCATGCGGGCCTTGGCCGAACGGCTCGACTGCGACGCGTCCAACCTCACCGGCCTCGTCGACCGTCTCGAGGTCCGAGGAGCCGTGCGCCGCCAAGTCGACCCTGCCGACCGGCGCATCAAGGTCCTGGTCATCACCGACGAGGGCTGCCGGGTGCGAGACAACTTCTGGTCGGGCATGGTGGCCAGCGCCGGCCCGTTCGCCCAGCTCAGCAGCCGCCAGGTCCGCCAGCTACGCGACCTTCTCCGGTCTGTAGCCGCACACTGACCTGCGGGCCCGCTTGCCGAGCGATCGAGGAGCCGGCCCGTCCGTATCGGCCACCTGTCACACGGAGCCGAGGCTCAAGAGCCAGCCGCCGTCGTTCGATGGGCGATCTGGAAGACGTTGCCGAACGGGTCGCGCACCATTGCCCGCCTGTCGCCGTAAGGGGTGTCGAACGGCTCCTCCAGGCTCATCGCTCCAGCCGCGACTGCTCGCCGATACGCCGCTTCGGCGTCATCGACGTAGACAAAGGCCGGGAACAAGTCACGCTCCCCGGCAGGCGTCACCATCACCAGTGAGTCGCCGATGCGCATCTCGGCTGGGCGGCCGCTGACGACCTCGCCTGTGGCGTCGAACACCACCCGCAGGAACTCAACCTCGGCCGTCACGTCGCTGACGACCATGCGAGGCGTGACCGAGTGATACCCAGGCGGGGGTGGGATCGCCGGCGGCATACCTGAGTATCGCACTCGCGATCAGAAGCCCGCCCTACCGCTAATTTCCGTTCCGATCCTCGCGAGACCCCTATGACGGCGGCGACCGCACCGTCCAGCAGATAGCGGACATCCTCAGCGTCCCCCGCTCAACGATCTACGGCCACCTCGACAAGGCCTCCGACGGCGGCCGGCCACGAGCGAGCCAGAGCACCGTCGGCTCGTAACCCGAGGGCCGGGGTTCGACGACGAGGGGCTTAGCGCCACTTTCCGTTCCGTTGTTCCTCCAGGGCCGACCATCTCCGCCAGCGCCTTGACGGGCTGCTGGTGGTGGCCGACGGCGCCAGGGTCTCCGAGCTGGAACGTCTTCGGACCGGGCCGACCAGGCTCAGCGCCGCGGAGATGACCCGGTCCTTGAACCGGCTGACCGCGGTGCAGGACCTCGGTGCCGGCGGCGTCGACGTGATGGCGGTCCCGGCCGGCCGACTGGCCGCTCTGGCCCCCGTCGGGATGGCCGCGCCCACCGGAGCACTGCGCCAGATGCCCGTGACCCGGCGAACAGCGACGCTGCTGGTCACCGTCCGGCGCTTGGAGACCCAGGCCACCGATGAGGTCCTCGACGTGTTCGAGCTGCTTTACACCACCAAGATCGAAGCCAAGGCAGAGCGGGCCTCGGTCAAGGAGCGCCTGGTCGCTCTCTCCCGGCTTTCTCGGGCCGCCGCCCGTCTGGCCAGCAGCACCCGGGTGTTGCTCGGCCTTGATGCTGCTGTCGACATGACCCTGGTCGAGGTATGGGCGGCCATCGAGACCGTATCTGACCGTGAGCAGCTGGCCGCCGCAGTTGCGGTGGTCGACGACCTGGCGCCGGGCGACGAGGACGACCAGGGCGCCAAGCGGGCCGAGCTCGTCAAGCGCTTCGCCACCATCCGCTCGTTCTGGGCCGCCATGGTCGAGGTGATGCCGCTCCAGGCTGCAGAGGGCGGCAAGGCGGTCCTGACCGCCGCCGAGGCGCTACCCGGCCTGTTCGGCCGCAAGAAGGTGACTGTCTCGGAGATCGACGAGTCGTTGCTGGCCGGCTCGTGGCGGCGCCTCGTCCTCGGCGGCCCCGACCTCGAGGCTGGCCTGGCCGACTGGCGGGCTTACACCCTGGCCGTGGCCGACGCCTTTCACCACGCCCTGCGGCGCCGGGACGTATTCGTCCTCGGCGCCGGCCGCTGGGGTGATCCGAGAGCCAAGCTGCTGAGCGCGGACGAGTGGGCCATCGAGGCGCCCACGGTGCTTGAGGCACTCCAGTTGCCCGCCGAACCCAAAGACCATCTTGACCGACTGGGGCGGGAGCTCGACGACGCCTACCGGGGGGTCGCCGCCCGCCTGCCATCCAATGAACCGGCGACGATCGAAGATGGACGGGTCCACCTGGGGAAGCTGGACGCCCAAGGCGAGCCGGCCTCCCTCATCGAGCTGCGCCGGCTGGTCGACGCCATGATGCCCAGAGTCGATCTTCCCGACCTGATCCTGGAGGTGCATGGCTGGACCGGGTGCCTGGGCGCCTACACGCATCTCTCCGAGGCCACCGCCCGCATGGACGACCTGCCCTTGTCGGTGGCCGCCTGCCTGGTGGCAGAGGCGTGCAACCTCGGTTACACCCCGGTCATCAACCGGGGCCACCCCGCCCTCACCCGGGCCCGGCTGTCGTATGTGGACCAGAACTACGTCCGGGCCGAGACGCATCGGGGCGCCAACGCCCACCTGATCGAGCACCAGGCCGGCATCGACTTCGGCCAGTCCCTGGGCGGTGGGCTGGTCGCGTCGGCCGACGGGATGCGCTTCGTGGTACCGGTGGCCACCGTCAACGCCGGGCCGAACCCCCGCTACTTCGGCCGGGGACGAGG
>JALYVP010000355.1 GCA_030853185.1 Actinomycetota bacterium
CCTAGAGCACGCCCTCAGAGTCGGCGAGCTGTTCGAGCCATGCGCGGCCCGTTATGGCGGCCGCCAGCTGGTCGTGCGCAGAGGTGACGCCGAGCATCTCTCGGATGGGGCGGGCCCGCTCGGTGTGCTCGACGCTCTCCTCCTGCGGCTGAGGGAAGGATGCGATCGTTACTGCGGCTGCCCGAACGTCATCGGCGGTCATTCCAAAGGTTACGGCCATGTTCTCGAGCTGGATGAGGGCAGGACTCGGCGCCGTCTCCATCTCGGCCAGCGTGACCGCCATGGCTGCCAGGCCTTCGAGCAATCCTCGATCCGCCGTCACTTCAACCGTCCCGTCTCCCGGGCCCACGCCTCGACGTCCTCCCGCTTCCAGATCCGGCCGGCAGTGAGCTGGCCGAGCGGCTCGGGAAGAGCATCTGACCGAGCTAGGCGGTTGACGTATGAGCGCGAGACCCCGAGCAGCTCGGCTATCTCGGCCACGCCAACCAGCTCCATTGAACGTGTATGGTAGTTGACGGTCGAGAACCAGTAGCGTAATGGTTCTCAGTCGAGAACAACCAGGTGGCCCCGGCGGTGCGACAACACCCCGGGGCCCGGACACGGAGGGATGGCCCCATGCCAAGCAGCACTGTACAAGCGCGCCGTGACGCGCCACCGATGGACTACGAGACAGCGGCCGACGTCGTTGCCCAGGTTCTCCGCCTGGCCGATGACGTCCGGGCGGACCTGGCCGAGGGCAACGTCGCCAGCTTGGCGAGGCTGGTGGCAACCACGGCGTCGCTCGGTCGGCTCACAGCCGGCTGGCAAGTGGACGACCTCGAGGAGATCGCCGGTCGGCTGTGGATGGTGGCCCGATGAGCGCCGCATCCCACTGGGGTCTCAGCGGCGACCTGACCACCGTCGAGCAGCGACTCCCGACGGGCCCGCTCATCGCCGCCGTGGTGGCCAAGTACGGGTCGATGCAAGCTGGCGGCCGGGCGAACGCCCGCCAGCTGCACCGCTTCCGTCACGAGGGGCTGTCGCTCAGCCAGGCCGACCGATGGGCGGTCCGCTTCGGTTGGCACCCGGCCGAGGTATGGGGCATGGCGTGGTGGGCCCTCGACTGATCCAGGAGCCGCGTCCCTGCCGGCCTTACATGACGGGTAGGCCGGCGGTGGCGCAGAGGGGGCGCCCCGACGTTGACGAAGGTCAGCGCCGACTTGGAGGTTCGGCGTAACGTGACGTCCCGGACATGGACGGGGGACACATGAGGTATCACGCCGCGATGGTGGTCGGGGCCGCAGCCATGATCGTGGCCGCCGGCTGTGGTGGGAGCAGCTCGAAGGCCGTTGCCACTGGACCGACGTCGACGGCCGAGGCCTCCACCACGTCGGGGCCACCGTGCACGCTGGCGATCACGTTCGACTATGTCGAGCGGACCACCCAACCAGGCCTGTCGCCGTCGTCTCTCGAGATCGGGAACGTGGACGGCGCCCATTGCCGGCCGAGCATCGACAGTTTCGCGGCGACGGCCAGCCAGGCACAGGGTGCCTGCACGCAGATCGCCCTCGCGTCGAGCAATCCGGGGTACGACCCGAACGCCGATCCCGCTCCCCCGCTTCGGAAGGTGATCGAGCAGGCCGGCCCTGGCTGCCACTAAACCCGCGGGACCGTCAACTCGGCGTCAGGGCCAGGGCTGCTTTGCGGCGGGCGGTCGCCGCCTGGTAGGAGCGGGCGGTCTGACGCGAATAGGCGTCGCGGCATGGGACGCATGGACGCTCACCGGCCCGACGGTGCCTGACGTACCGGGCCGCGGTCCCATGCGCCGGCTCCGCTCGTGCCGGTCGCTCCGGGCGCTCCCAACCCGGCCAGCCGGCATGCTTCGCCAGGTGGAGTTCCTGACCAACGCCGTGAAAGAGGACGATCAGGCCGGGATTGAGGCGGCGCTGGCCGCCTTGGCTGACGAACACGCCCGCTACTCCGCCGACTTTGCAGCCCAGGAACGAGCTGAGCAAGCCAGGAAAGTGAAGGCGGCAACCAAGGCAGGAAGGCGGTCCAAGTAATGGCCAGCATTGATAAGCGCCCGAGCGGCGAGTACCGGGCTCGCTGGCGCGAATACCCGGGCGGACCGCAACGAACGAAGCAGTTCGCCCGCAAGGTGGACGCCGAGCAACACCTGGTCAAGACGCAGCACTCGATCCTGTCCGGCGCCTACATCGACCCGACCAAGAGTCGGACCAGCGTCGAGGAGTTCTACCGGGTGTGGTCTCACCGTCAGCCGTGGCGGATCACGACCAGGACAGCCGTGGCGACGACGTTTGAGACTCACGTGCTGCCGACCTTCGGCAAGCGTCCGCTCGGGTCGCTCCGGCGTGGCGACCTCGAGGCCTGGGCGGCGAAGCTACCGCTGGCTGCGGGCTCGGTCCGTCTTGCCATGCAGCACATGGGCACGATGCTCGCGGCGGCGGCCGCTGACGGACTGATCGCCGTGAACCCGGCCGACCAGGTGAAGCGACCGAGGAGCGCCGGCCATCCGGTGGTTCCGCTGACGGCCGGCGAGATCGTGCGACTCCGCGACGCGGCTCCGCCTTGGTTCGCGGTGACGCTGACGCTTGGTGCCGGCTGCGGTCTACGTCTGAGTGAGGCGACAGGCCTTACCGTGGATCGGGTCGACTTTCTGCGCCGAGAGCTGACCGTGGACCGCCAGATGCTTCCGATCGGGGACCTTGAGTTCGGGCCTACGAAGACCGAGCGGTCGTATCGGAAGGTCCCTCTGGCCAACACGGTCGTGGCCGAGCTGGCTCGCCATGTCGAGGTCCACGGGACCGGCCGGGACGGCCTACTCCTCCACCACGGTGGCGAGCCGATGCGCCGGCAGAGGTTTGGTGACGTGTGGCGTGCCACTCTCGGGGTAGGGCTGGACTGCCGACCGCCCGGTACCACGACACCAGGCATTAGGTGGACAACGGGGTTATGTGCCCTGTTGGCGTGGTTATGCTGGTGGACGCGTTGTCGGCGGTGTGGTTGTCCGCATAATCCTGGCGGTCGGTGTCACCGCGCCAGCGAGTCGAGCCAGCCGATCAGGGAGGTGTCCGAGGTCCAGTCGGGCAGGATGTCTGGGGTGAGTGGCTCGTAGGCGTTTTCGATCGCTTTGCGTTTGGTTTCGGCGTCGGCGCGGGCGTAGATCTCGGTGGTGGACACGTCGGCGT
>JALYVP010000087.1:0-2450 GCA_030853185.1 Actinomycetota bacterium
TTCGACCCGGCCGCCGGCGTGGGTTGCATCATCGCCCCCAACTTCGCCATCGGCGCCGTGCTCATGATCCGGTTCGCGGAGATGGCGGCGCCGTGGTTCGAGACGGCCGAGATCGTCGAGTTGCACCACGACGCCAAGGTCGACGCCCCCTCGGGAACGGCCCTGCTCACCGCGGCGCGCATGGCCGAGGCGTCCGGCGAGTGGAGCACCGACCCGACCCTCAGCCATGTTCTGGCCGGGGCCCGTGGCGGTGTCGGGCCTGGCGGCATCCATGTCCACTCGGTTCGCCTCCGAGGTCTCGTCGCCCATCAAGAGGTCCTGCTCGGGACCACCGGTCAGACCCTGACCATCCGCCATGACACGATCGACCGGGAATCGTTCATGCCCGGTGTGCTCGTCGCCGTGCGCTCGGTTGTCCGCCGGCCCGGACTCACCGTCGGTCTGGAGTCCGTGCTCGGGATCTGAGCCGGCCCCCGCCGCCACCAGGGAACTTGGGGCCGCATTGCTTCCCTGTGGGTAATGGCGCCCCCAGCTTCGGGGTGTATCGGCGGGGCGGTCGCCCGCTGGGGGAGCGATCCCATGGAGACCCTTGACGCCCTTACCGTCAGCGATAAGATAACCATGGAAAGTCACAGGGCGGCTCTCGCCCTCCCACCGCTACGAACCAGGGGGTCTGATCATGACCGCAACCAACGAGGATCTGATCGGCCGGTCCGAGATCAACGACCTCGAGGCCATCCTCTCGGTATCCAACACGGACCCCGATGCGGCCGATCACCCGGTGGCGTCGAGCTACGACACCCTCTTCACCTGGGACTACGACAAGGGGGCCAAGCCCCGGCTGGACCGCCTCTACGAGAAGGCCAAGACCTCGCAGTGGAACGCCCAGACCGATCTGCCCTGGGACACCGACGTGGACCAGGAGAAGATCGTGGCGGCCAACACCGATGCGCGGGCAGCGGCGGGCATGGCCATCGACGTGGTCGGCACCCCCTTCGAGCACTGGAGCGACAAGGAATGGGTCACCCTCGGCGTCGAGAGCCAGAACTGGATGCTGTCGCAGTTCCTCCACGGTGAGCAGGGAGCCCTCCTGTGCACGTCGAGGATCGTCGAGACGGTACCGTGGATCGACGCCAAGTACTACGCCGCCACCCAGGTGATGGACGAGGCCCGCCATGTCGAGGTGTTCTCCAAGTACCTCGATGAGAAGCTGTCGGGGCACTATCCGATCAACGCCCACCTGGGTCTGCTCCTCGACGACATCATCGGCGAGTCCCGGTGGGACATGACCTACCTGGGCATGCAGATCATGGTCGAGGGGCTCGCTCTGGCTGCCTTCGGCTTCTTGCACGACACGACCACCGAGCCGCTCCTGAAGCAACTTCTCCGCTACGTCATGTCCGACGAGGCCCGCCACGTGGCCTTCGGGGTCCTGTCCCTCAAGGAGTTCTACGCCGGCCTTTCCTCCGCCGAGCTGATGGAGCGCAAGGAGTTCGCATTCGAGGCCGCAGTGCGGATGCGGGACCGGTTCTTGCAGCAGGAGGTCTGGGAACGCATGGGTGTGCCGGTCGCCGAGGCGATGGACTTCGTGCGCCGGGCCCCCGACCGCCAGCTCTTCCAGCGGATGCTGTTCGCCAAGATCGTCCCCAACTGCAAGAAGCTGGGGTTGCTCGACAACGGTGACACCTGGCTCCGGGACCGTTTCTCCGACCTTGGCGTCATCGAGTTCGAGGACCTCCCCGACACCGGCGAGGAGTTCGAGGCCTTCCAGCTGGCGCAGGGCGAGGTGGCCTGAGGCGGGTGAGGTCGCCTGAGGCGGAGCGGCTTGGCTGACCGGCCCGCCGGGATACTCGACGATCGGTGTCGCATGCCCCGGGTAGCATCGCCGCCATGGTTCTCTCTGCTCCGGGGTGTGGCTGAATGGCGGGCGGTCGCTTCGGCACCGTGGCCTGCGCCATGGTCACCCCCTTCGACGACGACGGCGCCCTCGATCTTGACGGCGCCGTGGATCTGGCCCGATGGCTGGTGGCCCACGGCAACGACGGCCTGATCGTCACCGGGACGACCGGCGAGAGCCCGACCCTCTCCGACGCCGAAAAGGTCGACCTGTGGCGGGCCGTGACCGAGGCGGTCACCGTGCCCGTGGTGGCGGGGGCCGGGACCTCCGACACCGCCCATTCGGCTCACCTGGCCAAGGAGGCGGCCGACGCCGGCGTGGCCGGGATCCTCGCCGTCACCCCGTACTACAACCGCCCGTCCCAGGCCGGTATCGAGATCCACGTCCGGGCCATGGCGTCGGCGTCGGGGCTCCCGGTGATGCTCTACGACATTCCCCTACGGACCGGCCGAAAAGCCGAGGCAGACACCATCGTCCGGCTGGCGGCCGACGGGGTGATCGTCGGGGTCAAGGACGCCACCGCGGCGCCGGCGGCCTCCGCCGCGGTCATCGC
>JALYVP010000087.1:2460-11944 GCA_030853185.1 Actinomycetota bacterium
CCGCGGCGCCGGCCGGCTTCGAGCTTTACAGCGGCAACGACGCCGACACCCTCCCCCTTCTCGCCGTCGGGGCGGTCGGGGTCATCTCGGTGGAGTCGCACTGGGCGGGCGAAGAGGTGGCGGAGATGATCGCCGCCTTCGCCAAGGGAGACAACGATCATGCCCGCTCCGTCAATGCCCGCCTGATCGAGTCCCACCGGTTCCAGTCGAGTGATGCGGCGCCCAACCCAGTTCCCACCAAGGCCATGCTGGCCGCCATGGGATTGCCCGGCGGGGAGTGCCGGGCCCCCATGGGACCGACGCCGCCGGGTCTCCGCAACGAGGCCACCGCCGTGCTGAGCCGGCTGCGACCGCCTCGATGACGGCGCCGGTAAGGGTCGTCTTCCTCGGAGGTCTCGGCGAGATCGGGCGCAACTGCGCCTGCATCGAGGTCGACGGGCGCATCATGATCCTTGACTGCGGGATCATGTTCCCCGACTCGGACATGCCCGGCGTGGACCTGGTGCTACCCGACTTCACCTACATCATCGACAACAAGGACCGGGTCGAGGGGGTCATCCTGACCCACGGCCACGAGGACCACTGCGGGGGCCTGAGCTTCCTGCTCCGGGAGATGCGCCTGCCCCTCTACGGGTCGGCCCTGACCCTCGGCCTGGCCCGCAGCCGCATCGAGGAGGCGGGCCTCCTCGAGCGCACCGAGCTCATCACCGTCCACGACGGCGAGCGGCGCAAGATCGGGCCGTTCGACGTGGAGTTCATCCCCGTCACCCACTCGGTGCCCCATGGGTTCGCCACCGCCTTCCACACCCCGGTGGGGACCATCCTCCACTCCGGCGACTTCAAGATCGACCTGACCCCGATCGACGGGCGGGCCACCGACCTGGCCCGGATCGGTGCCATCGCCAGCGAGTCGGGGATCCGCCTCCTGCTGTCGGACTCCACCAACGCCGAGGAGGAGGGCCACACCTCCAGTGAGAGCAGCGTGGGCGGCGTCTTGCGGGACCTCTTCTCCCACCACCCCGACAAGCGGATCATCGTGGCCTGCTTCGCCAGCCACATCCACCGCATCCAGCAGATTGCCGACGCCGCCATCACCCAGGGGCGCACCATCGCCACCCTGGGCCGCTCCATGGGCAAGAACGTGGCCCTGGCCCGTTCCATGGGGCTTCTGTCCATCCCCGATGCCAGCCTGGTCGACATCGAGAAGATCAGCGACCTCGACCCCCGCCGCGTCTGCGTGATCTCGACCGGCTCCCAGGGGGAGCCCATGTCGGCGCTTGCGCTCATGGCCGCCTCGGAGAGCCGGTGGCTGACGGTGGGCGATGGCGACCTGGTCGTCCTCTCCTCCCATGCCATCCCCGGCAACGAGACCTCGGTTGGCAAGGTGATCGACGGCCTGACCCGCCTCGGTGCCGACGTCGTCCACTCCGGCCTGGCTCCGGTCCACGTGAGCGGCCATGCCCGCCGGGAGGAGCTCAAGACGCTGCTGTCGTTGACCCGGCCGGCGGCGTTCATACCCGTCCACGGTGAGTTCCGTCACCTCACCCACCACGCCCGGCTGGCCGAGTTCATGGGGGTGCCCCAGAGCCGCATCCTCCTGGCCGAGGACGGCGACATCGTCGAGCTGGACGAGGGTGGCATCGATTTCGCCGGGACCGTTCCCGCCGGCTACCTCTACGTCGATGGCATCGTCGGCGACGTCGGGCGTGGGGTCCTGCGGGACCGCAAGGTCCTCGCCGAAGAGGGGGTGGTCGTGGTGGTCGTCACCGTCGACGCCAAGAGCGGCGAGGTCCTGACCGGACCGGAGATCATCACCCGGGGCTGGGTCTACGCACCGGAGGCGGAAGATCTGCTCGACGAAGCGCGCGAAGCGGTCCGCCAGGCCCTGGAGGGGGCCAACGACTCCGGGGCGCCCGACTTCGAGACGGTGCGGCGCCGGACCCGCCAGTCCCTCGGCAAGTTCGTCCAGGAACGCACCCGGCGTCGCCCCATGATCGTCCCCGTCGTCATGGAGGTCTGATGGATTTCGAGGAAACCCCCGAGACGATGATGCTGCGGGAGTCGGTGGCGAAGGTGACGACCGTCTTCGGTCCCGACTACTACCAGAAGCAGGCGGCCACGGACGGGAGGACGACGGAGCTGTGGGAGGCGCTCGGCGACGGCGGGTTCATCGGCGTCAACCTGCCGGAGCAGTATGGCGGGGGCGGGATGGGCATCTCCGAGCTGGCCGTCGTGTGTGAGGAGACGGCGGCCATGGGCTGCCCGCTGCTGTTGCTGCTCGTGTCGTCGGCGATCTGCGGGGAGGTGATCAAGCGCTTCGGTACCGACGACCAGCAGGGGCGCTGGTTCCCGGCCATGGCTGCGGGCCGGGAGAAGATGATCTTCGCCATCACCGAGCCCGACGCCGGATCCAACTCCCACCGCATCTCCACGAAGGCGGAGCGGGACGGCGACGAGTGGGTCGTGTCGGGAACCAAGACCTACATCTCCGGGGTGGACGAGGCGCCGCGAGTGCTCACCGTGGCCAGGACGGGCGCGGCCGACGACGGGCGGGCCCAGCTGTCACTGTTCGTCGTCGACTGCGACAGCGCCGGGCTCGAGCGCGTCCACATCCCCGTGGAGGTGGGGGCCCCCGAAAAGCAGTTCCAGCTGTTCTTCGACGAGGTGCGGGTGGGCTCGGACCGCCTCATCGGCGAGGTGGGCGATGGTTTGCGCATGGTGTTCAGCGGGCTCAACCCGGAGCGAATCGCCGGCGCCGCCATCGAGAACGGCATCGGCCGCTATGCCCTGGCCAAGGCGTCGACCTACGCCTGCGAGCGGCAGGTGTGGGATCAGCCCATCGGTGCCCACCAGGGGGTCAGCCATCCCCTCGCCCAAGCGGCCATCAACGTCGAGCTGGCCCGGTTGATGACGGTGAAGGCGGCCTGGGCCCACGACCACGGGCATCCGGCCGGGGAGGCGTCCAACATGGCCAAGTACGCCGCCGCCGAGGCGGCCCTGGGCGCCCTGGACGCCGCCATCCAGACCCACGGCGGCAACGGCATGGCCTCGGAATACGGGCTGGCTCACCTGTGGGGCATGGCCCGGCTGTTGCGCATCGCCCCGGTCAGCCGGGAGATGGTGCTCAACTATGTGGCCCAGCACACCCTCGGCCTGCCCCGCTCCTACTGATCGCCGGCCCTCAGTGGCGGACCAGCCGCCGGCCGCCGGGTGTGGAGGCGGCGGAGTACTCAAAGCCGTAGTGCTCGAAGGCCCGCTGCTCCTCCTCCAGGGTCAAGTCCCCGGCAACGATCGTCGGGGCCTTGCTCACGGTGTCCTTGTCGATCGGCACGGTGAGGTGGTCAGGGCTGCCGGTCGCGCCACCGGCGGGGACGAGGACGAGATGCTTGCGCAGGGCACCGGTCTCCACCACCAGGAACTGGGCGATGTCGGTCTCGGCGTCGTAGTAGGTGTCGGCCAGCCTGCCGATCTTCTCGCCATCAGCACCGAGGACGTCCTTGCCCGTCCACTGGTTGAGGTTCTCTATGAACGCCACGCGGGTCCTTTCTTTCGCAATCAAGCCAACCTGATGGGCTCACTGTAGGTTCTGCGGCGGTCGTCGCTGGGAGTCTGCAGGGTCAATGTGCCAAGCAGGAGAAGGAAGGTGCCTTATGCGCTTCGACGAGGACGAGGATCATCAGACCATTCGCCAGGCCGTGCGGCGGGGGCCAGGGGATCACCGAGGCTGCCATCGTCCTCGAAGAGGTGGCCGCGAGTGGAGCGTGCATGAACGGGGCCAGCGCCATCCACCTGTCCATCTTCGGCATGCACCCGGTCGTGGCCCACGGCTCCGACGAGCTCAAGGCCCGGATCCTCCCGGACGTGGCGGCAGGAAGGCTGCACGTGGCCTTCGGCGTCACCGAGCCCGACGCCGGGCTGGACACGACATCGATCACGACCAGGGCGGTCCTCGAAGGCGATCATTACCGGGTCCACGGGCGCAAGGCCTGGACGGCCTCAACGCGGAACGGATCCTGGTGGCGGCCGAAGCCCTGGGCATGGGACGCGCCGCCCTGTGCCGGGCCGTGGCCTACGCCACCGAGCGGGAGGTGTTCGGGCGCCCGATTGGAGCCAACCAGGGGATCTCCTTCCCCCTCGCTGAGGCTCACGCCCGGCTGAACGCCGCCGCCCTCGTCATCGCCGAGGCGGCCTGGCGCATCGACCACGGCCTGGCGTGCGGCGAGCAGGCCAACACGGCCAAGTTCCTGGCCGCCGACGCCGGGTTCAAGGCGGCCGATGCGGCGGTCCAGACCCACGGTGGCTTCGGGTACGCCCAGGAGTATCACGTCGAGCGGTACTTCAGGGAGGCCCGCCTGCCCCGGATCGCCCCGGTCTCCCAGGAGATGGTGCTGAACTACCTGGCCGAACACGCCCTGGGCCTGCCCCGCTCCTACTGAGGACCGGGGGTTCGCGGGGGCACTGGTCGCCTGTGGCCAGAGTGACTGCTGTTACGCTCGGGGCTGCTGTGGTTACCACTGCCCGTCGCCGCCCACCATCACGCCCCACCGGCAAGCGCCGGTCGTCGCCGACCCGGGGCAAGACCAACGCGCCCCGTCGCGCCCGGCCCCCGGCGAACCGGTCCCGCCAGGCGGCCGCGCCCGGGTTGCCGCCCGACGTGTGGGGTGGGGCTCTGCTGGTGGCCGGGGCCCTCGCCGCCCTCGGCGTCTACACCAACCTGATCGGCCCAACGGGTCGGGGCATCAACCAGTTCCTGAGCGACGTGACAGGGTTGGGGAAGGTCCTCGTCCCCGCCGCCCTCGTCGTCGTGGGGGTGACGGCCATCCGCGATGAGACGGGGCGGCGCCCCGGCCGCCTCGCCGTTGGTTCGGTCCTGGCCCTGGTCGCCACCAGCGGTCTGGCTGACGACTTCGCCGGGCCGGCCCGGTGGAACCACCAGGTTGCCGCCCTGCGTTCGGCCGGCGGCCTGCTCGGCGCGGCCGTCGGCATCCCATTGCGGGCCGGTCTGGCCGGCTGGGGGGCGGGCTTCGTCCTGATCCTCGTCGCCCTCATCGCCGTGCTGGTGTTGACAGCCAGCCCTCCGAGGATGGCCGCCGTCCGGGTGGCCCGAGCCGGCCGCGCCGGCACCAGGCTGGTCACCACCCTCCGCGACCGGGCCCGCCAGAGGCAGCAACCGGGCGACGAGGCCGGTGCCGAGGAGGACCCACCGAGGCGCGCCGGCGGTCCCCTGCGGGAGCCGTTCGATCCCCACGCCCCCAAGGCAGCGAGCACCGGCGGCACCGCCGGCGACTACGGGATCACCGGCGGGGGAGGCGCCCGGAACGCTGACGGTGACAGGGTAGGAGACGAAAACGTAGGAGATGGCAGGGCCGGCGGGGCCGCTTCCGTCCCGATCGTGGTGCCGCCGACGCCGGCCGAGGAGGCCGCCGCTGCCGGTCACGTCCCCGCCCCGGCCCCGGAGTCCGATGGAGCCGACGCTGACCCCGAGCAGCTGCGAATCGCCCTGGGCCCGGCCGCCGAGCCCGGCCGGTGGAAGCTTCCCTCGATCGGCCTGCTGAAGCGGTCGAAGGTCGCCGAGATCGACCAGCGCATGGTCGAGGCATTGGGCCGGACCCTCGAGCACGCCCTGGCCGCCCACGGGGTGGAGACCCGCCTGGTCGGCATGACCGTCGGTCCGACGGTCACCCGCTACGAGCTGGAGCTGGGCCCGGGGGTGAAGGTGGCCAAGGTCACCAACCTCCAGCGCGACATCGCCTACGCCATGGCCGCGGCCGACGTCCGGATCCTCGCCCCCATCCCCGGGCGATCCGCCATCGGCGTGGAAGTTCCCAACACCCAACGGCAACTGGTCGCCGTCGGTGACATCCTGGCGTCCCCCGAGGCCAAGCTGGCCGTCCACCCGCTCGAGGTGGCCATGGGCCGTGACATCGCCGGCCGCCCGGTCCTGGCCAACCTGGCCCACATGCCCCACATCCTCATCGCGGGGGCGACGGGTGCCGGGAAGTCGTCGTGCATCAACTCCCTCATCACCTCCATCCTGCTCCGGGCCACCCCCGACCAGGTGCGCCTCATCCTGG
The DNA here is from genome assembly GCA_030853185.1 of Actinomycetota bacterium. GTDB lineage: Bacteria > Actinomycetota > Acidimicrobiia > Acidimicrobiales > Palsa-688 > JALZAH01. Next base: position 8,535 of record JALYVP010000087.1, read on the forward strand.
TCGACCCCAAGCGGGTCGAGCTGGGTCAGTACAACGGCCTGCCCCACCTGCTCACCGGGGTGGTCACCAACCCCAAGAAGGCGGCGAACGCCCTGGCCTGGGCGGTGCACGAGATGGAGCGTCGCTACGACCTCCTGGCCGAAGTTGGCGTCCGGGACATCACCGGCTACAACGACGCCTTCGACCGGGGGGAGCTGAGCGGGGCCCCGCCCCTCGGGTCGGAGGCCACCGCTCACAACCGTCTGCCGTTCATCCTCGTCGTCATCGACGAGCTCAACGACCTGATGATGGTGGCGGCGCGCGACGTGGAGGAGTCGGTGGTCCGCATCGCCCAGATGGCTCGCGCCGTCGGGATCCACCTGGTCATCGCCACCCAGCGACCCTCCGTCGACGTCATCACCGGGGTCATCAAGGCCAATGTGCCGTCCCGCCTGGCCTTCGCCGTGTCCTCCCTGGCCGACAGCCGGGTCATCCTCGATCAACCGGGGGCCGAACGCCTCATCGGCAAGGGCGACATGTTGCTCCTGACGGCGTCGTCGAGCGTGGCCCGCCGGATCCAGGGCTCCTGGGTGGACGAGGACGAGGTCCGCAAGGTCGTCGCTCACTGGCGTCGCCAGCAGGCCGAGCCCCGCTACGTCGAAGGGGTCGAGGGCAGCGGTGACGATCTGGCCGGAGGGACCGGTCGTGGCGGCGCCGACGAGGGAGACGACGACGACCTGCTCGTCCAGGCCCGCGAGTTGGTCGTCCGGTCCCAACTCGGGTCGACCTCCATGCTCCAGCGCAAGCTGCGGGTCGGGTTCGCCCGGGCGGGCCGGCTCATGGATCTCCTCGAGCAACGCGGAGTGGTCGGCCCTTCGGAGGGCTCCAAGGCCAGGGCGGTGCTGATGACCGTCGAAGAGCTCGAAGGGTCCGGCTCCACAGCCTGATCCCCACAGCGTCTCGGGGACCGATCCGCTTCTTCTACCCTCTCGGTCGTGCGTGCCCGTGCCCCAGCGTCGTCGGCCAACCTCGGCCCCGGCTTCGATGCCCTGGCCCTGGCCCTGGACCTCCATGTCACCGTAGAGGTCACCGAAGCCGACGAGCTAACCGTCACCGCCGACGGCCACGGTGCGGATCTGCCCGCCGACGCCGAGCACCTGGCGGCCCGGGTGGCGACCGCCGTGGCCGGCCACGACCGCCTGGCCATCCACGTCGTCTCCGAGATTCCCGTCGGCCGGGGGCTGGGGTCCTCCGCAGCCCTGGCCGTGGCCACTGCGGCCGCGGCCGGGGCGTCCGACATCCTGGAGCGGGGCGCAGCCGCCGACGGCCACCCCGAGAACGCCGCCGCCTCCACCCTCGGCGGTCTGGTCACGGCCGCCACCATCGACGGGCACGCCGTGGCCCGTCGGCTCACGCTCGACCCGGCGCTGCGGTTCGTGCTGATGGTCCCCGATCGCCAGCTGCGCACCTCGGTGGCCCGCGACGTGCTGCCACCCACCGTGACGAGGGCCGACGCCGTGTTCAACATCGGCCGTCTGGGCCTGCTTGTGGCCGGGCTGGCCGACCACCGCCTGCTGTTGGCGCACGCCGCCGAGGACCGGCTGCACCAGGCGGACCGGGGGAGTCTGTTCCCCGAGGCCGCCCCCATCATCGCAGGGCTGGTCGCCGCCGGGGCCCTGGCCGCGTGCTGGTCCGGAGCCGGTCCGAGCCTGCTCGGGTTCTGCACCGAGGGCGATGTCGGCCGGATCACCGAGGCCGGGAGGGGCCTGCTCGCCACCCACGGCGTGCCCGGCGCGGTGCTGTGCCTGGCGCCCGACCTGGATGGTGTGACCGTGGAAGACGGTCCTGGTCGGTAGGGTAGACCGCTTGGTCCGCACGGGAAGCCCCGGAGGACCCCACCCGACGAGGAGATCGCCTGAATGGCCACCTACAACGGCTACTGCGTGAAGTGCAAGGAGAAGCGTGATTTTGAGGGCAACGAGGTGACCCTGGCCAACGGTCGGCCTGCGGCCCAGGGCAGCTGCCCGGTCTGCGGCACCAAGATGAACCGGATGCTCAGCTCCAAGAAGTAGCGACTCGCGTCGCACCGCCCCCCTCCGCCGGCCGGGGATGGGCAGGGCGGTGCCGACGTCGCTGGCTCACCCAGGCGGCTACCATCGCCGGGTGCAGTACTGGCTGGAGACGCTCGGTTGTCCGAAGAACCAGGTCGACTCCGACAAGCTGGCTGGGATGCTCGAGGCCCAGGGGCATGGGCCGGCCTCCGATGTCGAGGAAGCCGAACTGGTGGTCGTCAACACCTGCGCCTTCGTGGAAGCGGCCCGGGCCGAGTCGATCGAGACGATCCTCGACCTCTCCGAGCGCCGAGCCGGTGGGGCGCGCCTGGTCGTGACCGGGTGCATGGCGGAGCGTTACGGGTCGGAGCTGGCGGCCGCCCTGCCCGAGGTGGACGCCGTCGCCGGGTTCGGCCAGCCCATCACCCTTGGGCCCAAGCCGTCAACCCGGGTCCCCGCCGGCCGGGCGACGGACGTTGCCCGTCTCCCCGAAGGAGTCGCCGCCTTCGATCTGCTCGAGCTCCCCCGACCGCCGGCCGGCGCCCCCTGGGCCTACCTGAAGGTGGCCGAGGGCTGCGATCGGGCCTGCGGCTTTTGCGCCATCCCGTCGTTCCGGGGCAAGCAACGATCCCGGGTGGAGGCCGACCTCCTCGCCGAGGTCGACGCCCTCGGCGCCAGCGAGATCGTGCTCGTCGCCCAGGACCTGGCCTCCTACGGGAGCGACCTGGGGCGTCGGGGCGCCATCATCGACCTGATCCGGGCCGTGTCGGAGCGGGTGGCCCGTACCCGCCTGCTGTACCTGTATCCATCTGCCCTGTCCCCGAGTCTGATCCAGACGATGGGTGAAACCGGCTGCCCCTACTTCGATCTCTCCCTCCAGCACGTATCGGGCCCGCTGCTGCGCCGCATGCGCCGGTGGGGCGACGGTCGCCGGTTCGCCGAGCGGATCGAGCGCATACGCGAGCACTGGCCCGCGGCCGCCTTCCGGTCGTCGTTCATCGTCGGTTATCCCGGCGAGACCGAGGAGGACCACGACCAGCTTCTCCGGTTCCTGGGCGAAGCCGAGCTCGATTGGGCCGGGTTCTTTGCCTTCTCGCCCGAAGCCGGGACCTACGCCGCCGAACTCGACGGCCACGTTCCCGGCGAGGTGATGACCGAGCGCCTGGCCGAGTGCAGCGAGATCCAGGACGCCATCACCGCCCGGCGCCGAGCCGGCCTGATCGGCACCGCCGCCACCGTGCTCGTCGACGTCCCCGGTGTGGGCCGCAGCCACCGCGAGGCCCCAGAGATCGACGGGATCATCAGCCTCCCCACCGAGGTGCCGGTCGGTGCCCTGGTCGACGTGGTGATCACCGGGGCCGAGGGTCCCGACCTCCAGGC
>JALYVP010000356.1 GCA_030853185.1 Actinomycetota bacterium
AACCCGCTCATCTGCCGGGCCGCCAGGGCATGGCCGGGATGGTCCGGGCGACCCGGGTAGAGGACCCGGCCCACCGCCGGGTGGCGCCCGAGGGCTTCGACCACCTCCGCTGCGTTGGCGTTGTGGCGGTCCATCCGCAACGGCAGCGTCTTGATGCCCCGCAGGACCAGGAAGCAGTCGAAGGGGCTGGGAACGCCGCCCACCGCGTTCTGAAAGAAGGCCACCTCCTCGCCCCGGACGGCGTCGGCGGCGCCGACGAATCCGCCGACAACATCGCTGTGGCCTCCCAGGTACTTGGTGGTGGAGTGCACGACGAAGTCGGCCCCGAGGGACAAGGGCTGTTGCAGGTAGGGGGTGGCGAACGTGTTGTCAACCACCAGCACGGCCCCGTGGCGGTGGGCGAGGTCAGCCACGGCGGCAACGTCGACGATGTTGAGCATCGGGTTGGACGGTGTCTCGACCCACACCATCTTGGTGGTCGGCCGCCACGCCGACTCAATGGCGTCGAGATCGGCGAGCTGCACGGCCGTGTGGTCGATCCCCATCCGGCGATGCACCTTGTCGATCAACCGGAACGTGCCGCCGTAGGCGTCGGTCGGGATCACCAGGTGGTCGCCCGATCGGAGGAGGTGAAGCAGGGCGTTCTCGGCGGCCATGCCGCTGGAGAAGGCCAGCCCTCGGGCGGCGCCCTCCAGGGTGGCCAGGCACGCCTCGAGGGTGGCTCGGGTGGGGTTGGCGCTGCGGCTGTATTCGAAGCCCTGATGCTTGCCCACCGACTCCTGTGCGTAGGTGGTGGCCATGGAGATGCCCGGAATCACCGCGCCGGTCTGGGGATCGGGGGGCTGGCCGGCATGCACTGCCAGGGTCTCGAAGCCGGGTCGGGCCGGAGGGTTCGTCACGGCTTGGGCTGGGCCAGGAAGTCGAGGAGGTCCGAGCGGGTCAAGATGCCGGTCGGGCTGCCCCCGTCGATCACCAGGACGGCCGACGCCTCGCTCAGGCGGGCGGCGGCCACGTCGACGGTCTCCCCGGTGCCGATCATCGGGAGAGGAGGATCCATGACCTCGCCCAACGGTCGGTCGATGACCCCGGGATCGCCGAGCGCCATCTCCAGCAGGTGGCGGTCGCTGACCGTGCCCACCACCTCGGCCAGGGCGACCGGCGGCTCGGCCTTGACGACCGGCATCTGGGACACGCCGTACTCGCGGAGGATGGCGATGGCGGAGCGGACGGTCTCGTCGGGGTGGACGTGGACCAGGGGCGGTAGCGAGGCGCCCTTGGCCGCCAGGACGGATTCGACCGTGTCTCCGGCCGAACGCAGAAACCCATGGTCGGCCATCCACTCGTCGTTGTACACCTTGGACAGGTAGCCGCGCCCCGAGTCGGGGAGGAGCACGACCACGACCGCCTCGGGCCCGAGCGCCCGACCGATCTCGATCGCCGCCCACACGGCCGTCCCGCACGAGCCGCCGGCCAGGATGCCCTCCTCGGTGGTGACCTGCCGGGCGGTGAGGAAGCTGTCGCGGTCGGACACCTTGACCACCCGGTCGGCGACCGTCTTGTCGTAGGTGGTGGGCCAGAAGTCCTCGCCGATGCCCTCCACCAGGTACGGACGGCCACTGCCCCCGGAGTACACCGAACCCTCGGGGTCGGCCCCGATGACCTGGACGTCGGGGTTCTGCGACTTGAGGTAACGCCCGATGCCCGAGATCGTGCCGCCGGTGCCGATGCTGGCTACGAAGTGGGTGATGCGCCCGGCGGTCTGGCGCCAGATCTCCGGCCCGGTGGTGGCCACGTGGGCGGCGGGGTTGGCCTGGTTGTCGTACTGGTTGGGCATGAACGCGCCCGGCGTGGTCTCGGTCAGGCGGCGGGCCGTCCGGTAGTACGAGTCGGGGTGATCGGGTTCGACGGCGCTGGGACAGACCACCACCTCGGCCCCGTAGGCCCGCAGGAGATCGACCTTCTCCTTGGCGATCTTGTCGGGCATGGTGAAGATGCAGCGGTAGCCCCGGCGGGCGGCGACGATGGCGAGACCGGTCCCGGTGTTGCCCGAGGTCGGCTCCACGATGGTGCCGCCGGGTCCAAGCAGGCCGTCCCGCTCGGCGGCGGTGACCATGGTCAGGGCCGGCCGGTCCTTGACGCTGCCCCCCGGGTTGAGGTACTCGAGCTTGGCCGCCAGCGTGCAACTCAGGTCGCGACCCATGCGGTCCAGCCGGACCAGGGGCGTGTTGCCGATGAGGTCGACGAGTGAGTCGGCGATCTCCATGGGTGGGCCGGAGTCGCTGATGGGTTCCACGTCGATGCCCGCCCCTACCGGGTCGGTCGGCGGCGAGTCGGTGTAGAGCTTCACCGCCAGGCCGGCGTCCTGCAGGTCAAGGGCGGCGGCCAGGGCGTCGCCGGGCGGGCCGACGACCCCCACCCACCGGGGGATGTGGGCCCGTAGGTCGGCCACCACGTCCGCCGAAACCGGTCGAGCGGGCACGGTGACGATCCGGCGGGCCTTGATCGCCAGGCGATCCGGCACGTCGAACGCCTCGATGGCAACGAGCACGTCCATGTGCCCCGAACGCTACTCGCCCCCCGGAGGCCTCCGTCCGGCTGGTGCAGCCGCTCTCGAGGAGGGGATCAGCCGAGCATGGGCGCCACGAGGGCGCCCAGGCTGCTGTAGTTGTAGTCGTAGGTGGTGGTGCCGTTGTTGGCGGCGGCGATGACCACGACGACGATGAAGCTCACCCAGCCGATGAAGGACAGGACCGAGATGATGATGGCTGCCAGGCACATGCCGCTGCCACCCAGCTGCCCGCCCGAGCGCTTGATGTCGCGCCGGCCGATCGCTCCCAGGATGAAGCCGACGATGGCCGGGATGATGGGGACGAGGAACACCGAGGCGATGGAGCACACCAGGGCCGCGATCGCCTTGCCCGACGTCCGCGCCGACGGGTAGCCGGCGCCCATCTGCCACGTCGGCTGCGGTTGACCCTGCCAGCCGCCCTGAGGGTTGTACCCGCCGGCGCCGGGGTAGCCGCCGGGCTGGCCCCATCCGCCGGGCGGGCCCGGGTACCCGCCCCCGGGCTGGGCCCAGCCGCCGGACGGACCCGGGTACCCACCCCCGGGCGGGCCGGGGTATCCCCCGTCGGGGCGGCCCCATCCGGCCGGGCCGGCCTGGCCCGCCGGGCCATACC
>JALYVP010000357.1 GCA_030853185.1 Actinomycetota bacterium
CCCCGGCGCCGCGCCGCCGGCCCCGCCCGTCCCGCCGGTCGACGACCTAGCGCCGGCGGGACCGTTCGCCGAGGCGTTCTGGCGCTCCTTGACCGTCGCCCGTGACCGCTTGCCGGCTCTGGCGGCGAGTGCCCGGGAGGTGTTCAGCGATCCCCACCCCCGGGCTCAGGCCACGGTCGACCTGGTGCGCTCCGTGGCCCGCCTGGCTTCACCGAGTGACACGGCGCTCAGCCCTGTCATGACCGGGCGGTCCCTGGCCTCCCACCTGGGCGCCATCGACCTGGACCTCGACCGGGCCGGCGACGTCGGCCGGGAAGCGGGAGGAACGATCAACGACGTGTTCGTCGCCGGGCTCCTCGAGGGGCTGCGCCTCTACCACGTCGCCCACGGCCGCCGCCCGGAGGCTCTTCGCATCGGGGTCCCGATCAACCTGCGCACCGACGACACCGACGCCGGCGTGTCCAACGCCTTCGCCCCGGCAAGGATCGCCGCTCCCCTGCAGATCCTCGACCCCTCGGAGCGCATCGCCACGGTGCACCGCCTGGTCCTGAGCGAGCGGCACCAGCCCGCCCACGACATCGTCGGGCCCCTCGCCGGGGTCGTCCACCGCCTGCCGATGGCCCGGGCGGCGATGAGCGCAGCCCTCGGGTCCCTTGACGCCATGGCCTCCAACGTCCCCGGGCCGCCGGTGCCGTTGTGGCTGGGGCGGGCTGGTGTGACGGGCATGTATCCCTACGGGCCGCGCAGCGGCGCCGGACTCAACGTCACCCTGCTGTCCCACGAGCGCACCGCCCGCATCGGCGTGCACGCCGACCCTGCGGCCACGCCCGACGGCGACGTCCTGGTCGCATACCTCCGCGACGGCCTGGCAGCGACCCTGCACTGACGCCCGGGTGCCCTCAGCACTGGCGGGTGCCCTCAGACCTGGCGGGTGCGCCACTCCTCCTCGAGGCGGCCCAGGCGCGTCGATGCGGCTGCGCCGACGAACGGCCAGATCTCGTCGGCCACCGCTCGCCAGTCCGCCACCGACCCGAGGCCGGCCAGCACGGCGTACAGGCCCAGGTTGATGCGCTGGAGGATGACGAATGGTGCCGGCACGTTGGCTGCCTTGATCACCGGGTTGTTGGCATCGAAGAAGTGCCGGAGGGTCTCGGACGCGTACTCGGGTGAGAACGAGCTGGGGCCGCGCGCCAGCACCAGCTGGTAGTAGTGACGGAAGTAGCCGATGATCTCGGCGTTGGACAGATCGGTGCCGGTGCGGAGGAACCCGGCCTTCTCGATGGCGGCGCGGAAGGCGGCCGGGTCGGGCTCGGTCACCATCGTGCGGACCATGCTGGTCAGGTTGGTGACGTCATCATCGGAAAACCACTTGACCAGGCCGAAGTCCAAGAAGCTGACCCGGCCATCACCGGTGAAGAGGTAGTTGCCGGGGTGAGGGTCGCCGTTGAAGACCCGGAATCGATAGAGGCAACCGAACACGAAGCGGAAGATCGTCTCGCCGGCCAGATCCCGCTCCTGCTGGGACCATGACTCGACGACCTCGTCGTAGCGGGCCCCGGTGGCCAGCTCTGTGGTCAGCACCCGCCGGGCCGACAACGGAGCGATGACGCGAGGGATGTGGATGAACGGATGCCCGGCGAAGCGGTCGGCGAACGCCGTCTGGTTGTGGGCCTCCAGGCAGTAGTCGAGCTCCTCGACGAGGCGGGAGCGCAGCTCGGTCACCAGCGACGGCGCGTCCAGGCCCGGGAAGGCCATGCGGATCAGGTTGATCAGCATCGTCGAGTTGTCCAGGTCGGAGCGGATGGCCTCATCGATGCCCGGGTACTGGACCTTGACGGCAACGGCCTGTCCGTCGTGGGTGACGGCCCGGTGGACCTGACCGATGGAGGCGGCGGCGAGGGGGACAGGGTCCCATTCGGCGAAGACCCTTTCCGGTTCCCGGCCGAGCTCCTCGGCGACGACCGATGCGGCCAGCTCGGCCGTCATCGGAGGGGCGGCGGCCTGGAGGGTGGCGAGGGTCTTGCGCACCTCTGGCGGAAGGCCGGCATCGAGGTAGCTGGCCATCTGGCCCAGCTTCATGAACGCCCCCTTCATCGACCCGAGGGTCTCCACCACCTCGGCCGTGGTCCGCAACTGGCGCTGGCTGCGCTGCTCGGCGCTGCGCTCAGGGGACGACACCGCCGCTCGAGCGGCATCGGCCACGTAGCCGGTGCCGACCCGAGAGGTCACCCTGGCCATCTCCAGGCCCCGGCGGGCCCGGCCCGTGACCATCACCGGCCCGGCGGGCTGCTCGCAGGCCTCAGCATCGCTCGGTGGGCGGACATGACGAGACCGGCGGGCGCGGGCCAGCCAAACGGCGGTGACGGCGGCGGTGGCGGATGCCACCGCAATCGATCGGGCCGACGGCCTGGCGCCGGGGTGGGTCACCCTCCGCCCTGGGCGGGACGCTCCGCGTACTTCCGCCGGGCTTCTTCGACAGCCCGCTCGGCGGCGTGGCGGTGCTGCCAGCCGCCCGGCTCGGTGTTCTTGCCGGGTTCGAGCGCCTTGTAGATGGCGAAGAAGTGGGCGATCTCGTCGAGCATGTACTCCTCGACATGGTCCAGCTCGGTGATCTTCGAGCTGCGAGGATCCGTGGCGGGCACGCACAGGACCTTGGCGTCGACTCCTTCCTCGTCGCGCATCCGGAACACCCCGATGGGGCGGGCCTTGATGTGGCAGCCGGGGAACGTCGGTTCCTGGAGCAGGACCATGGCGTCGAGGGGATCGCCGTCCTCGGCCAGGGTGTGAGGCACGAAGCCGTAGTCCTCCGGGTACTGGGTGGCGGTGAAGAGGGTCCGGTCCAGCCAGATGGCCCCGGCCTCGTCGGCCTCGTACTTGTTGCGGGTGCCCTTGGGGATCTCGACGACGACCTCGATCTGCATGCCAACGATTCGTAGCAGAGCCCTGAGTCCCGCGCCGCCTCGCCGTACGCTCTGAGGGACAGGACTCGGGTGGGGCCTCGGGACGTGACTCAGGCGACGGAGGCGATCTCTATGGAGGTGGTCAAGGGAATCATGACCGGGTCATGGCCGGCGACGATGGTGTGCAACTCGTCGAAGAGCGCTTGGCGCGTCCTCGGGTCGAGCAGCAGCACATGGCTGATCGACCCGAACCGGGCGTCGAAGTCGTC
>JALYVP010000088.1 GCA_030853185.1 Actinomycetota bacterium
ACCACCGACGCGGCTGTGGCCGAGGACTGGTTCGCCCGCTTCGAGGGGGCCGGCCTCGACGGGGTGGTGGCCAAGGCCCTGGACCTGGCCTACGTGTCGGACAGGCGGTTGATGCTCAAGGTCAAGCACGAGCGCACGGCCGAGTTCGTGGTCGGCGGCTTCCGCTGGTACAAGGGCGCCCGGGATGCGGTCGGCTCGCTCATGCTCGGGGTCTACAACGGCGACACCCTCTCCCACGTGGGGGTCATCGGGTCGTTCACGGCCGAGAAGCGCCGGGCCCTGCTCGACGACCTGGCGCCCTACCGGGAGCCTGGGGCCCATCCATGGGAGGCGTGGGCGTCGTCGGCGGGCGACTCGGACCACAAGCGGCTCCCGGGGGCGACCAGCCGGTGGAACGCCACCAAGGACCTGAGCTTCGAACCCCTCCGCCCCGATCTGGTGGTCGAGGCCGCCTACGAGCATCTCCAGGGCGGGCGGCTCCGCCACACCGCCCGATTCCGCCGGTGGCGGCCCGACCGGGACCCGACCGGCTGCACCTACGACCAGCTCGAGGTCGCCGTGCCCGCCTTGTTGACCGAGGTGTTCTCCGCGGGTGGCTGACCCTTTGGTGGTGGTTGCCGGCCTGCAGGCCCGGGGTGCGCCGTGAGGGGGTGGCGGGGAGAGGGCCAGACGCACAGCGCCATCCTGGTGCCCGTTCCCGACGCCGAGGCCGCGGTCGGGCCCTGGAGGCGGCGCCACGACCCGATGGCCACGGGGGGGGTGCCGGCCCACATCACCCTGATCGTGCCCTGGTTGGCCCCTGAGCACATCGATGACAACGAGATTGCCCGGCTGGAGCGGATCGCGGCCAAGGCGGAGCCGTTCGAGTTCACCCTCCGCTCGGTCCACTGGTTCGGCTCTCGGGTCCTGTGGCTGGCGCCCGACCCGGCCCAGCCCTTCCTCGACCTGACCGGTGCCCTGGTGACGGAGTTCCACACCCCGCCGTGGGCCGGCGAGTTCGACAAGGTCATCCCCCACCTCACCGTCGCCCTCAGCACCGACGGAGCCGAGCTGGCCGGCGTGGCGGCGGCGTTGGGCCGGGGCCTCCCGATCAGCTGCCGGGCCACCGAGGTCCGGGTCATGCTCGGTGACGGCGCCCACTGGTGGGAGCGGGCCGCCGTCCCTCTCGGCTGAGCCGGGTTCTCGGCGGGCAGCTCCCTGCCGACTCAGCTCTTCTCGATGGCCTCGAAGAGGGCCTTGAGCTCGTCGCCGGGGCCAGCGGGGATGGTGTAGCCCTCCGGGTCGCGGATCCGCTCGAAGTTGTCCCGGACCGATTCGACCGTCAGCTTCGGGTCGAAGTGGCCTTTGGTCATGCCGATGAAGAACCGGGCCACGCGACCGCCGCCCACGCTGAAGACCTCGCCGCTGACCGGCACGTCCTCGTGAGCCAGCCACACCACCACGGGAGCGACGGCCTCGGGGTCGAGGCGGGAGGCGGCGTCACCGAGCAGATCCTCGGTCATGCGGGTCCGGGCGAGGGGGGCGATGGCGTTGACCTTGATGTTGTACTTGGCCCCTTCGGCGGCCAGCACCCGGGTCAGGCCGACCAGGCCCATCTTGGCTGCGCCGTAGTTGGACTGGCCGAAGTTGCCCAGGACGCCGGAGTTCGACGAGGTGTTGATCACCCGGCCGTAGCCCTGCTCGCGCATCTTGATCCACGCCGGGCGGGTCACGTAGAACGCCCCCTTCAGGTGGACATCGATGACCGGCTCCAGGAGGTCCGGGGTCATGTTGTGAAAGGTCTTGTCGCGCAGGATGCCGGCGTTGTTGACGACGATGTCGACGCGCCCGAAGGAGTCGATGGCCCGGTTGACCAGGGTTTCGCCCCCTTCGGGGGTGGCCACGCTGGAACCGTCGGCCACCGCCTCGCCGCCGAGGTCGGTGATCTCACCGACGACCGTCTCTGCCGGGCCCTTGTCCGAGCCATCGCCGCGCACCGAACCACCGAGGTCATTGACGACGACCCGGGCTCCTCTCGATGCCAGCAACAGGGCGTGCTGACGGCCCAGACCGCCGCCCGCACCGGTCACGATCGCTACCTTGCCGTCGAATCCGAGATCGCTCATGGTTCGTCAAGCTACAGGCGGTCCGCTCAGCCGGCCAGTGAGCGACGGGCGACTTGGTTCACCGCGGACCGGCCGGAAGGCGCCGGAGCCTCAGGCTGATGGCGATTGGGCCGGGCCGGGCCCGCCGCCCAGCGCCGGGGGGTGAACATCAGGGCGCGGGGGTAGTCCTCGAACATCCAGCGCAGGAACTGGTACCTGGTCACCTTGTTGGCCATGACCAGTCGCTGCCAGCCGTTGGCGACCCGCGGTCGGCGCAGAAGGTTGGACACGGCGAGCGACACCTTGTCGTCGACGCCCAACGTGGCGTCGATGCGTCGGCGGTAGGCCAGCGCGGCCCGGTCGGGGCGTTCCGCGCCGGCTTGGATGAGGCTGTGAGCGGCGACCTCGGCGGACTCCATGGCCTGGCCGATCCCCTCGCCGGTGAGAGGATCGCCGCTGCGGGCGGCGTCACCCACGAAATGGACCCGACCCCCGAGGGCGCTCAGCGAGCTGTGGCCGATCCGGGTCGGGATCGGCCATGCCTTGAACGGCTGCTCGGGCCGGGCATTGGGTCCGAGCACCGAGGCGATGTGGGGCCGGGCCAGCAGATCGGCCCAGCGGGCCTTCATCGAACCGGTGGCCTCGCCGGGCCGGCGGATGATGCCGTAGCCGACGTTCGCCCCTCCCGCCGGCAACGGGAACGACCAGGCGTAGCCGGGGAGGATGTCGGCGTCGAACCAGACCCACATCTTCGCCGCCGCCGACCCCGTGTCGGTGAAGTACTGGCGGATGGCATGCCAGTCGCCCAGGTACCCGCGCGGGTCGTCTGCCCCAGTCAGCTTGCGCATAGGGGACCACATCCCGTCGGCGGCGACCACGTACGACGAGCGCAGCGCCGACCCGTCTGACAGGTCGAGGCCCACGGTACGACCCTCCTCCTGCAGGTGGGCGCCGACCACCCCGGTCCCCTCCCGGACGTCGATGCCGTAGGAGCGGGCCAGGTCGACCAGGGCGGCGTCGAGGTCGTAGCGACGGGCGGCGGCGGCCTGGACGGTGCCCCCGGGCCTGAACGCCAACGAGCCGGTCCGGCCGTCGGGGCTGCGGATCCAGGTCTCGTCGATCGGCTGCCACGACCGCACCGTGGTCGGGTCGAGACCGAGGCCGTAGAGGCGGCGCAGGGCACTGGTGGTCAGACCGTCCCCGCAGCACTTGTCGCGCGGGAAGGTGGCCCGGTCGACCAGGCACACCCGGCGTCCCTCCCTGGTCAAGGTGATGGCCGCCGTGACCCCGGCCGGCCCGGCGCCCACCACGGTCACGTCGGGGCGGAGCGCGCTCATCGATGCATGCTTGCACGGTGGGGGACCTTCTGCACTGCGCTCACCACCGAGGGAGGAGGGGGACCCGAGCGGCCCCGCCAGAAGTCGATGACGGCCCCTCCCTCGAGGCGCAGGTGCAGCTTCCACCGCCGCGGGTCCCGCCTGATGCGACCCAGCATCGGAGCGACGCTCAGCGCGGTGCGCAGGGCGGCTCGGCGGACGCCGTGGTGGGTGCGGATCAGCAGCAGGGTGTTGCGCACCTGGAGGTAATCGGCCAGGAGCTGCGCGGGCAGGCGACCGTTGACGACGACCGCTCCCCACACCATGCCGACCCGCCACCCCCGTGCCCTGGCCCGCAGACCGAGATCGACCTCCTCGCAGTACGCGAAGTACCGCTCGTCGAAGAGCCCGACGTTCATCAGGGCCTGGCGGCGGGTGAGGAACAGGGTGCCGTGGGGGTAGTCGACGTCGACCCAACCGTCGCCCCGGGTGGCCGGGTGGTAGTAGCCGCCGATCACCCAGTCGGCGGCGGGGACCATGTCGAAGCCGGGGCCGAACTCGGCGGACACGAAGCCGGCATCGGGATGGGCCTCGGCTGCGGCGACCAGGGCGCCGAGGCAGCCGGGAGCGGGCAGGGCGTCGTGGGCGGCGACGGCCACCCAGTCCCCGGCGCCGTGGGCCAGCCAGCGCCGGAGGCCGACGTTGGCTCCCGGCCCGTACCCCAGGTTGGCCCCGCACTCGATGATCTCGACGTCTGCGCAACCCGCGCGCAGCTGGGCAAGGGAGCTCGGGGAGGAGCCGTTGTCGACCACCGTGACCAGGACCGCCACCTCCTGGGCCCGGAAGGCGGCCACGGTGGCGACACAGCGTTCGGCGGCGTCGTGGTGGACGACGATGACGGCCAGGCCCGGAGCAGATGCCGGGCGGATGCTCAACGGTCGAGGACCGCCGTCAGGCCGCCGGCCAGGTCGGGGTGGCCGAAGTGGTAGCCGCTGCGCTCCAGGGCTGCCGGCAGCGCCCGCTGGCCGCCCAGCAGCATCTCTTCCGCCATCTGGGTGCCGAGGACGGCTTTGATGGCCGGAGCGGGGACGACCAGCAACGCCGGCCGGTGCAGCACCTGGCCGAGGACCTTGGTGTAGGTCCGGTTGGTGACCGGTTCGGGGGCGGTGAGGTTGATCGGCCCGCTCAGGTCATCGTGGCCCAGGGCATGGAGGATCGCCCCGACCTCGTCGTCGATGGTGATCCAACTCGTCCACTGCCGGCCGCTCCCCAGGCGGCCCCCGGCGCCGAGCCTGAAGATCGGCAGCTGAGTCCCGAGGCCGCCACCGTCGCCGGTTTGGACGATCCCGGTGCGCAGGATGACGGTGCGGATCCCAGCGGCCGCCGCCGATTCGGTGGCCGCCTCCCACTGGGCGCACAGGTCGGCCAGGAACCCGGCCCCCTGCTTGCTCTCCTCGGTGAGGATCTCGTCGCCTCGGTCGCCGTAGTAACCGACGGCCGATCCGCTCAGGAGGACCGCAGGTCTGTGGTCGAGGCCGGCGAGGCGCGCCGCCAGCAGCGTCGTGCCCTTCACCCGGCTGTCGAGCATGCGGCGCTTGTGCTCGGCGCTCCAGCGCCTGAAGATCCCCACGCCCGCCAGGTGGATGGCGGCGTCGATGCCGACCAGGTCGGCACCGTTGAGCTCGCCGGCGTCGGGATCCCAGTGCACCTGCCCCGGTCCGGGCTCGCCCCTGACCAGTGCCAACACCCGGTGACCGGCGGCCTCCAGGGCGGGGATGAGATGGCGGGCGATGAGCCCGTGGGTCCCGGTGACGGCGATCTGCATACTCGTCATGGTCGACCCTGGCGGGTCCCTATGGCTATTCGCACCAGGTCGGCAAGCTGTTCGGGATGGCTGAGATGGACGCCGTGGCCGGCGCCGGCGACCTCCACCAGCCGGCCACGGGGTAGCTCGGAAGCGAGGACGGGTGCGGAGCGCCGATGGTGATCCGAGCCGCCGGAGCCGTAGGCGACCACGACCGGCACCTCGATGGCCTCCGGGTCCCACGGGCGGCCGCGGTGGAGGGCCCGCATCTCGGCCTGGAGCGCGACCCCCTCCTCCCGCCGGCGGCGCCGGGTGGCCTCGGGTAGGGATTGCCACACCCGGTCTCCCACCATCCGGCGCATGAACCCCTCGGCCACATCGCCGGGATCGCCGGCCCCGGCGATCGCCCGCTGCCCGGCGGTGCCCGTCGGCCACCACGGCCGCCACGGTTGCGGCGTCTCGTAGACCACGAGGGACTCGAGGAGGTCGGGGCGTCGCTCGGCCGCGGCCAGCACCACGTTGCCGCCCAAGCTGTGGCCGACACCGACGGCCCGGCGGCCGTCAAGGACCTCGACCAGGTCGCCGGTCTGGACGGCGAAGTCGTCGGAGGTGGCCACCCCGACCGAACCGGCGTAACCCCGCCGGTCATAGGTGATGACGGTCATGTCCGGCAGGTGCCGCATCACCCGGCGGAAGCTGGTCGCCCGGTCCATGCTGCCGTGGACGAGCAGCACCACCGCGCCGTCGGCTGGGCCCTCCGACATCGGTGGCCGTTCGAGAACGAACAACCCGCTGGCCGTCTCGCTGGTGTCCTCGCCGGCGCGGGCCACCCCGGTGGTCCGGCCCGCGGTCTCAGTCACGCACGAGGGGCTTGTACTTGATCCGGTGGGGCTGATCGGCGTCGGTGCCGAGCCGCCTGTGGCGATCCGCCTCATAGTCGGTGAAGTTGCCCTCCCACCACCGCACCTGCGAATCGCCCTCGAAGGCCAGGACATGGGTGGCCACCCGGTCGAGGAACCAACGGTCGTGGCTGATGACCACCGCGCACCCGGGGAAGGCGAGCAGGGCGTCCTCGAGGGCCCGGAGCGTGTCCACGTCGAGATCGTTGGTGGGTTCGTCGAGCAGCAGGACGTTGCCGCCGCTCTTGAGGACCTTGGCCAGCTGGACCCGGTTGCGCTCACCACCGGAGAGATCCCCGACCTTCTTCTGCTGATCGCTGCCCTTGAACCCGAAGCCGGCGACATAGGCCCGCCCGTGCAGCTCGCGGTTGCCGACCTTGATGCGCTCGACTCCGCCCGTGATCTCGTCGAAGACGGTGTTGGCGGGATCGAGGGCCTCTCGGGACTGGTCCACGTAGGCCAGGTTCACGGTGGTGCCCAGCTCCAGCTTCCCGGCGTCGGTCGATTCGTCTCCGACGATCATCCGGAACAGGGTGGTCTTGCCGGCCCCGTTCGGCCCGATGACGCCGACGATGCCGCCGGGCGGCAGGAGGAAGGACAGGTCGTCGATCAGCAGCCGGTCCCCGAAGGCCTTCACCACCACGTCGGCGTTGACCACCACGTCACCGAGCCGGGGTCCCGGAGGGATGGTGATCTCCAGCTTGTCGGCTCGGCGTTCGGCCTCCTCCGCTTCGGTGACCAGCTCGTTGTAGGCGCTGATGCGGGCCTTGCCCTTGGCCTGGCGGCCCCGGGGGGACAGCCGCACCCATTCGAGCTCGCGCTCGAGGGTGCGCTGGCGGGCCTTGTCGGCCTTGGCCTCCGCCCCCAGCCGGGCCTGCTTCTGCTCCAGCCACGAGGTGTAGTTGCCCTCCCAGGGGATGCCGGCTCCCCGGTCGAGCTCGAGGATCCAACCGGCCACGTTGTCGAGGAAGTACCGGTCGTGGGTCACCGCCACCACTGTCCCGCTGTAGTCCTGCAGAGTCCGCTCCAGCCAGGCCACCGATTCGGCGTCGAGATGGTTGGTGGGTTCGTCGAGGAGCAGCAGATCGGGACGGGACAGCAGCAGTTGGCAGAGCGCCACCCGCCGCTTCTCGCCCCCCGACAACGTCGCCACCGTGGCGTCGCCGGGCGGCAGCCGCAGGGCGTCCATGGCGATGTCCAGGGTCCGGTCCAGGTCCCATGCTCCGGCGGCGTCGATCTTGTCTTGCAGGTCGGCCTGCTCGGCCAGCAGCTTGTCGAAGTCGGCGTCGGGCGCACCCATCGCCGCGCACACCTCGTTGAAGCGGTCCATCAGGGCCTTGGTCCCGGCGATGCCCTTGACCACGTTGCCGGCCACATCGGTCGTCTCGTCGAGGGTGGGCTCCTGGGGCAGGAACCCGACGGTGAAGCCACGGGTCAACCGGGCCTCGCCGGTGAAGCCGTCGTCGAGGCCGGCCATGATCTTGAGCAGGGACGACTTTCCCGAACCGTTCGAGCCGATCACGCCGATCTTGGCCCCGGGATAGAACGACAGGTTGATGCCCCGCAGCACCTCGCGATCGGGAGGATAGAACCTCCGGAGGTCCCGCATGGTGTAAATGTACTGGGCGGCCATGGCGACCAGTGTGCCCGGAGCCGGGTCCGGGGCGCGACGGGGAGGTCATTCCCCTCATGCCCATGGCCGAGCAAGGGTCGTAGGCTGGGGCACTGCGATGCCCGGTCAATCACGATCCCAAGACTCGTTCGGCCCCAATGCCTGGCTGGTCGACGACATGTACGAGCAATACCGCCGAGACCCGAGCTCGGTCAGCGCCAGCTGGCAGGAGTTCTTCGAGGGTTACCGCCCCGGCGGCGCCAACCTGGCCCGGGTCACCCCGGAAGGCTCCGACCCCTCGAACGGGTTGACGGCACCGGCCACTCAGCCGGGGTGGGGAGGGCCGGCTCCGTCGACCAAGGCCCGGACCGAGGGCACGGAGCCTCAGGGCAATCAGGGGAACGACGTCGCCGGCCGCTCGCCTGACGGCCGGGCCAACGGTGAGGCGGCGGCCGGAGGTGGCCTCCGCACCGAGGGCGACGTCCTGTTCAACGGAGGGGCCCCGACCCTGACGAAGCGGGCGGCACCACCGGTCGGCACCCCCATCCGGGGGGCGGCAGCGCGCGTCGTGGCCAACATGTCTGCCAGCCTCGAGGTCCCAACCGCCACCAGCTTCAGGGTCGTGCCCGCCCGCCTCCTCGAGGTCAACCGGCGTATCCTCAACAACCAGCTGTCGCGCAGCGGCAGCGCCGGCAAGGTCAGCTTCACCCACCTGATCGGCTATGCCGTCGTTGAAGCGCTGCGGTCCGTGCCCGTGCTCAACTCGACGTTCGTGGCCGCCGATGCGGGCCAGCCCAAGGCTCCGGCCACGGTCGTGCACCATGACCATCTCGGGCTGGGCATCGCCGTGGACAGCCAGAAGTCCGACGGCAGCCGGACCCTGATGGTCCCAGTCATCAAGGAGGCGGACACCCTCAGCTTCCGCGGCTTCTGGGCGGCGTACGAGGATCTGATCCGCAAGGTCAGGACGGCCAAGATCGGCGCCGACGACTTTGCCGGGGCGACGGTCAGCCTGACCAACCCCGGCACCATCGGAACGGTGCAGTCCGTGCCCCGCCTGATGCCCGGTCAGGGGGCCATCATCGGGGTCGGCACCATCGACTACCCCGCCGAGTGGCAGGCCGCCGACCCGCGGGTCCTGGCCGAGCTCGGTGTCTCCAAGGTCGTCACCATCACCTCGACCTACGACCACCGGATCATCCAGGGCGCCGAGTCCGGGCTGTTCCTCCAGAAGGTCCACCAGCTGCTCACGGGCGGCGACGGCTTCTACGAGACGATCTTCCGGGACATGGGCGTCCCCTACGAGGCGGTGGCCTTCCATTCCGACGTCAACGACCCGGCCAGTCCCTCGTCGCACCTCGAGAAGCAGATCGAGGTCGACAAGTTGATCAACATCTACCGGGTGCGGGGCCACCTGATCGCCCATCTCGACCCGCTCGACTGGAAGCCGGCGCACATGCACGCCGAGCTCGATCCGGCCACCTACGGACTGACCGTGTGGGATCTCGAACGCGAATTCGTGGCCCACCAGCTGGGCAACACCGATCGCATGCGGCTGAGCGAGATCCTGGGTCTGCTCCGTGACGCCTACTGCCGGACCGTCGGGGTTGAGTACATGCACATCTCCGAGCCGGCCCAGAAGCGGTGGATCCAGGAGCAGGTCGAGGGGGTCTCCACCCAACTGGAACCCGAGGAGCACCGCTGGATCCTCGGTCGGCTCAACGCCGCCGAGGCCCTCGAGCAGTTCCTCAACACCAAGTACATCGGCCAGAAGCGCTTCGGCCTCGAGGGCGGTGAGGCGGCCATCCCCCTGGTGGACGCCATGCTCGACGCCGCCGCCACGGCCGGCCAGGAGCAGGCCGTCATCGGCATGGCGCATCGCGGCCGACTGAACGTGCTCATCAACATCGTGGGCAAGACCTACCGGGACCTGTTCTCCGAGTTCGAAGGCAACATCGACCCGGGCACCGTCCAGGGTTCCGGCGATGTCAAGTATCACAAGGGCTTCCGGGGGACCTTCTCCGGTCACTCGGAAAAGCCCATCGATGTGGTGCTGTCGTCCAACCCTTCCCACCTCGAGGCCGTCGACCCGGTCGTCGCCGGAATGGCGCGGGCCCGCCAGGACCAACTCGACGGTCGGGGATCGGCGAAGGTGCGCCCCGTCCTGCCCCTGTTGATCCATGGCGACGCCGCCTTTGCCGGCCAGGGGGTGGTCGCCGAGACCCTCAACATGTCGGCTCTCCCCGGCTACGAGACGGGCGGCAGCATCCATCTGGTCATCAACAACCAGCTCGGGTTCACCACCAACCCGGAGTCGGCCCGCTCGTCGATCTACGCCTCCGATGTGGCCAAGATCGTCCAGGCCCCGATCTTCCACGTCAACGGTGACGATCCGGAGGCGTGCGTGCGGGTCGGGCGCCTGGCCTTCGCCTTCCGGCAGACCTTCCACAAAGACGTGGTCATCGACATGGTCTGCTACCGGCGCTTCGGCCACAACGAGCAGGACGACCCGAGCCTGACCCAGCCACTGCTCTACCAGCTCATCAAGGAGCACCGCAGCGTCCGCAAGCTCTACACCGAGGCCCTGGTACGCCGGGGCGACATCACCCTCGACGAGGCGGAGGAGGTGCTCAAGGACTTCTCCACCCGCCTGCAGGCGGCGCTCGACCAGACCCGGGCGTCTGCGCCCCCCAAGGCCACCCAGCTGCCACCGCCACCCGAGCCCGCCCCGGTTCTGCCGCCCATCGAGACCGGCGTCAAGCCCGCCGTCCTGGCCCAGGTGGTCGACCGTCTCTCCACCTACCCCGAGGGGTTCACCGTGCACCCCAAGCTGGTCAAGGTGTTCGACAACCGGGCCAAGCTGTGGGCCGATGGCCGGGCCGACTGGGCCCTCGGTGAAGCGCTGGCCTACGGCACGTTGCTGCTCGAAGGTCACGACGTGCGGGTGAGCGGTCAGGACACCCGGCGGGGGACCTTCGGCCACCGCAACGCCGCCCTGGTCGACTACCGGACGGGCCAGGAATGGGTGCCCCTTGAGCACCTGGCCGGCGCCGCCGCCGGTGCATCCGGCGCGACCCGGCCGCCCGAGGGCCTCGGTCGGTTCTCCATCTACGACTCCCTCCTGTCGGAGTACGCCGCCCTGGGCTTCGAGTACGGCTACTCCCTCGTGCAGCGCGACGCCCTGGTGGCGTGGGAGGCGCAGTTCGGTGACTTCGTCAACGGCGCCCAGATCATCATTGATCAGTTCCTGGCCGCGGCGGAGATCAAGTGGGCCCAGACCTCGGGCCTGGTCCTGCTCCTACCCCACGGCTTCGAGGGCCAGGGCGCCGAGCACTCCTCTGCGCGGATGGAGCGGTTCTTGGATCTGTGCGCCGAGGACAACATCCAGGTGGCCGACGTGACCACGGCCGCGCAGCTGTTCCACCTCCTGCGCCGCCAGGTGCAACGAACCAGCCGCAAGCCCCTTGTACTGTTCACCCCCAAGCGCTACCTGCGGGCCAAGGAGTCCTACAGCCCGGCCGAAGAGTTCGCCTCCGGTCACTTCCGGGAGGTCCTCGACGACGCCGCTGTCGGCGGCTCCGGCCAGGTTCGCCGGGTGGTCCTGGCTACGGGCAAGGTGGCCATCGACGCCACCGTGGCCCGGGACACCGCAGAGCGCACCGACGTTGCCATCGTCCGCGTGGAGCAGCTCCACCCCTGGCCCGAGGACCAGATCGCCGTGGCGTTGGCCGGCTACGAGCACGCCACCGACGTCATCTGGTTGCAGGAGGAGCCCGAGAACATGGGCGCATGGGGCTTCGTGCGGGACCGCCTGGCCCGGCTCACCGGCGACGACTTCCGGTTCCAGCGGGTGAGCCGGGTGGCCTCGGGTTCGCCCGCCACCGGCAGCCACGCCATGCACGACCTGGAGCAGGCCGACCTGCTCCAGCGGGCATTGGGCTGAATCCTCTGAGGCCGGTGAGGGCCTTCCGATGTTGCGACCCGCCGATGGTGCGGCCGGCCGGCCGATGGTTGCGCCCGGCGGGCGTCGCCGTCGGGCTGGATCAGCGTAGGGAGAACCCGACCGTGATCTCCAGCCTGGCCAGGGCTACGTCGGGGTCGACCACCTTGATGGTCGTCATGCCCAGCTGCCGGGCCGGCTTGAGGTTGACGCCGAGATCGTCGAGGAAGACCGCCTCGCCGGCTTC
>JALYVP010000358.1 GCA_030853185.1 Actinomycetota bacterium
GGCCGGTGGTGGACACCTGGCGGGCGCTGCCGGCCCGCGACGCCGCCAGCGCCTCGGCCTGCTCGCCGGCGTCAGGGCGGGCCGGATGAGAGCCGCCCGGTCCGGTGAACCCGAGGTCGGCGGCCAGCCTGTTCTCACAGACCAGGGTGCCCTCGGCCAAATCGGCCCGCCATTCGGCCCGCAACAGACGGCCCCGCTGCCGAAAGGTGAACGTCAGGTTCCACTGCGATCCGTGATGGTGGTACGCCGACCATCCCGCATCGGCGGCGCTCTCGGGGAGGCGGACGCCTCGATCCGCCAGATTGAGAGCGACAGCATCGACCAGCGGCCGATCGGACGTTCCCCGCCGGGGGGTCGTGACGGTCAGGCGCGTCGCTCGGTCAATGGCATCGTTCTGCTCCGCCAGGACGGGAACAGCGAACCGCTCCACCCACGAGGCATCGACGCCGGCCTCCTCGGCGACCTCCTCCACGGTGGAGCCGACCCGGAGTCGAGCCTGGATCTCGCGGGGACTGAGCGCACTGCGCAACCGGCGGGGCGCCGAGCCGTGTCGGCGAGCACCGGACGCCGACAAGCCGAGCTCGTCGCGCAGCTCATCAATGTGATCGAGCAGGTCCTCGTCCAGCACGATCTTGAAACCGCCGGACTTTCCCCCCTTGCGGGCGGCGAGAATCAGTCCATCGCGGTCGGCAGTGAGGCCAACAAGATGCAGCTCTTTCACGAGCGCCCCCGGCGCGATTGGCCCGGCTCTCGGACCTCGGAGGGCAACGTAGCAGTTCCAACTCATCGGCCTAACCGGTCGCCGTCGATCAAGACCGAGAAAAGGCCCTGCGAAAGGCCCTCAGGCGCAACCTACCCGAGATTGGTGGCGCAGAGGCGGGACCAGGCCGGACCGGCCTAGCAGGCGTACGGCTCGGGCTTCGGCTACGTCGATCACCACCGCGTCACCGGGTTCGCGATCGCAGATGAAGTTGACCACGCACCCGTCGCACGCCGGCGTGTCCTGCATCATGCAGTCGTTGCAACTGATCGTCATCGTCGTCATGGGCCCAGCATGACCGGGGGGTGTGACATCTGGACCTTGGGCCTCCTCGCTCGGCCCATCAACCGCGCCCGGACCGCCCGATGAGCTGGAGGACCTGGCGAGTCGAGATCACATTGGCGCCCCTCCCGCGGACCTCGTCGGCGACGCGCCTGTCGCTGGTCGCCACCACGACTGGGGTGGCAGCGGGGATATCCTCGACTCGCTCGATGATCACCTCGTCGGCATCGACACCCGCCGGGGAGAACTCGACCCGGACCGCGTCGCGAGCCGCCCCTCGGGGCGGCGGCAGCGGGTGCTCCTCGGCTCCGTCGAAGATCACCCACACCGTCGCCGTCCGGCGTGCCGCCAGGGGGGCCAGTCGGTTGACGAGATAGAGGCGCTGGGCGGCGAGCTCCTCGCCCGGCCAACCTGCCAGCGACACGTTGTAGCCGTCGACGAGCACCACGACTCCCTCAGTACCGGTGAGGAACGCGGCCGCCTCCACAGAATCGTCGAAGACCGCCGGCGGAAGGGGCAGAGGGCGCCGGTGAGGGGCAGAACGACCGGCACCGTCAGTCGCGGGGGCAACGGCGACGCCCGGCTCTGCGATCACCCCGCCCCTGCTCTGGCGAGCACTCGGCGCACTGCTGCGAGGAAGGTCCACCGCATCGCCGCCGGCGTGGTCCAGGGCGCCGGCCGCGGCGGCCAACGCCTCGCCCAGCAGACGGGCGGCCCCGGCGGCTTCGCCGACCGCCTGGCCGAACAAGGTGCGAACCTCGCCGGCCCGGTGTTCGCGACCGGTCAGCTGGGTGTGGGCGAGCTCGGCTTCAGCCTCGGACCGTTCGGCCCGATCCACCGCCTGGTCCCGCTCGACCAGCAACTCGTCGATGCGGTGATGGGCATCGTCGACCAGCGCCTCCAGGCCCCGACGGGCGGCAGTCGCCTGGTTCAGCGCCGACCTGAGCTCCGCAGCCGAAGCTGCCGTGACCTCGAGGGCGTGGCGCAGATCCGTGGACTCATCCTCCGCCCCTCGCCGGGCCAGCCTCTGGGCGGCGAGGTCCTCGCCGGCCGTCGCGGCCAAACCCCTGGCTCCCCTGGCCTCGTTGTCGGCCCGGGCCAGGGCGGCCTCGACCGACGCCAAGCGTCGCCGGGCGCTTCGCTCGGCCCGTTCCTCAGCCGCCTCCTCGGCGGCCGTTGCCCGGAGCCGCTCTGCTGCTTCCAATTCCTCGGCCCAGCCCTCCGGTCGGGTCAGCCACAGGTACGGCAGTCGCCCGATGACCGCTTCGTCGGCCTGTTTCGCCACCCGGCTGCGAAATTCCCCATCCTGCTCCAAGGTGTCGCGCAGGGTGGCCAACGCCCGCTCGGAGAGCTTGGCAAAGCGAAGGAGGGGTCGGATCGGTCCCGGAGGAGGGACCGGGGGCGCCTCCGTGAGCCCGGTGCGGGCCACGCCCAGAGCCAGCTCCAGCGCGGGCCGCACGATGCTCCTCCCCCTCTCGCCGCCCGGGCTCACCACTCGCACCTCACCTTCGAGCACGGATCCTTCGGCATCATGGGATGGTACCGGCAGGCCTCACCGCTACTCTGAGCGAATGGTCCACGCATTCGTGCTGATCGACGCCGATCCGGGGCGGGTCGCCGATCTGGGTAGCGAGCTTGCCGATCTCGAAGGGGTGGCCGAGGTGTACTCGGTCTCCGGTTTCGCCGACCTTGTCGCCATCGTTCGGGTCCGCCGCCATGACGACCTGGCCGACGTGGTCACCCGTGAGATCTCCGGCTTGGCCGGCATCCGCGACACCAAGACCCTGATCGCGTTCCAGGCCTACAGCCGTCACGATCTCGAGAGCCTCTGGGATCTGGGCGCGGACGGTCCCGAGCGCTGACGGCCCCTTCAGGAGATCCGTAGACTGGCGGTGTGCTTACGCTGGCCGAGATCGTCATCACGATCGTGGCGATCGGCGCCGGCGTTGCCGCTCTCGTCCTCGGCCTGATCTATCGCCGCCTGCGGCGCGGCGGCCGCTTGGTGCCGACCCGTCCGACCACGGCGCCGCTGGGGTGGATGGCACACCCCGGCCGGCCCGCCCAGCTGCATCGCCGCCTGCGCCGGGCCTGCCGCACCGTCACCG
>JALYVP010000359.1 GCA_030853185.1 Actinomycetota bacterium
GCGGCGGCCGGGGCCCAGCAGGCTTACGCGGCGGCGAGCGCCCAGACCCTCCAGCTGCAAGCCCAGTCGGCGGCGCTCACGTCGTCGGGCGCTGCCGCCCTGACCGCCGAGAAGACCCTTCTGGCCGACCAGGCCAGTCAGGACCAGGGGGGCCCATCCCCCCTGCAGTTCACTCCGGCAGGCCCGCTGCCGCCACCGGTGACCACGGCGGCGGTCGCGCTCGACTGGGCGTTCTCGGAGCTGGGCAAGCCGGAGGCGAGTGGCGCCACCGGCCCCACCAACTTCGATTGCGCCGGGCTCCCCCAGTTCGTGTGGAACAAGGCGAGCGTCACCACCCCTCGGCCGATCGCCGATCAGGAGTCGTGGTCGGTGCCCGTGCCCGTGTCCGAGCTGCTGCCCGGCGACCTGGTCTTCTTCGGCACCACGGACGTCCAGGACGAGGGTGTCTACATCGGGGACGGGTTGATGATCAACGCCGCCCACAACGGCGCCATCGTGCGGATCTCGTCGGTGTTCTCGCCCCAGCTCGCCGGGTTCGGTCGAACGCACGGGGCGGGACTGGCCGTAGCGCCCCACGGCCTCCCGGCGTCGCCGGCACCGCCCTCGTGTGACACCTTGGCGAGTGGCATCGCTCCACCCCTTGCACTGCGCTACCTCCACGGCGGGTCCGTCGACGAAGGTGTCGACTACGACGCGCCGGGCGGAACGCCGGAGTACGCCATGGGCTCGGGAACCATCATCGGTGAGGGCATCTCCGGTTTCGGGCCCAACTGCCCGGTCCTGCAGATCACCTCCGGACCCCTGACGGGGCGGACCGTCTACTACGGCCATGCCGGCCCCGACCTGGTGCCCGTCGGGTCTCATGTCGTGGTCGGCCAACAGATCACCGCGGTCGGCAACGGGATCGTCGGCATCTCCACGGGACCGCACCTGGAGGTCGGCTTCTACCCCCCGACGCCCAACGCCGGTGGCGTCATGCTCGACCTGCTCAACCAGGTGACCGTCTCCAACACCGGCCCCTGAGGCCCGAGGTCGTTGCGGCCTTCGGCCACGCCCCCCGGCGGAGCAGGCGCAACCCGTTGAGGCCGATGACCACGGTGCTGCCCTCGTGACCGGCCACGCCGAGCGGAAGGGGCAGGTGCCCGGCCAGGTCCCAGGTGACCAGGCCGACGATGACGGCGGCGGCGACCACCAGGTTCTCGATCACCAGTCGCCGGGCCCGCCGGGACAGGTTGATCAACGCCGGGACGGTGCCGAGGTCGTCCCTGACGATCACCGCGTCGGAGGTCTGCAGGGCCAGGTCGGATCCGGCTCGGCCCATGGCCAGACCGAGGTGGGCGGCGGCCATGGCCGGGGCGTCGTTGATGCCGTCGCCGACGAGCAGGACCCGGGCCCCGTCCGCCTCGAGGGCCTGGATGGCGGCCACCTTGTCCTGGGGGAGCAGGCCTGATCGGATGTCGGCGATCCCCACCCGGTCGCCGACAGCGGTGGCGGCGGCCAGGTTGTCGCCGGTGAGGATCACTGGCGCCGTCCCGGTCGTCACCACCAGCTCCCGGACCGTCGCCGCCGCACCCGGTCGAGCCCGGTCGGCCAGACCGAGGACGCCGGCGGCCTCCCCGTCGACATCGACGACGACGGTGGTGTGGCTCCTGCCCTCTCGGTCGTCCACCAGGAGGTGAACAGCCTCGGTCTCGACCGGTTGCGGCCGGCGGACGGTCACCCGCCGGTCGCCCACGACGGCTTGCACCCCTCGTCCGGGGAGGGCCTGGAACTCCTCGACGGGGGCGATCGTCAGGCCGTCGTGCAGGGCCGCGGCGACCACGGCCCGCCCCAGGGGATGCTCGCTCGGGTGCTCGGCGGCGGCCGCCAGGGCCAGCAGCTCGTTGCGGGCGAACCCCCCGCCGGGGACCGGCACAACGCGGGTCACCTGCGGCCGGCCCTCGGTGAGGGTGCCGGTCTTGTCGAACGCCACCCGGGTGGTCATGCCCAGGCGTTCCATCACGACCGCCGACTTGACCAGGACGCCATGGCGGCCGGCGCTGGCGATGGCCGAGAGCAGCGGGGGCATGGTGGCCAGCACCACGCCGCACGGCGACGCCACGATCATGAAGGTCATGGCTCGAAGCAGGGTGGGTTGCAACGCCGCCCCGAAGAGCAACGGTAGGACCAGCAGCCCCACGGTGACGGTGACCATCCCCACCGAGTAGCGCTGCTCGATCTTCTCTATGAACAACTGGGTGGCCGCCTTGGTGGCGCTGGCCTCGTCGACCATGGCCACGATCCGGGCGGCGACGGACTCCGCAGCATGGCGGGTGACTCGGACCCGCAGGGTCCCCGACCCGTTGAGGGTGCCGGCGAACACCTCGTCGTCGGCCTGGCGGTCGACCGGGAGCGACTCGCCGGTGATGGTGGCCTGGTCGACGTCGCTGCACCCGTCGATGACCATGCCGTCGGCTCCGACCCGCTCCCCGGGCCGGACGACGATCACGTCGCCCACGGCCAGGGTGACGGTGTCGACCGCCTCCTCGCGCCCGTCACCGCCGAGGCGGGTGGCTCGCTCGGGAGCCAGGTCCAACAGGCTGCGGACCGAGTCCGCGGTCCGTTTGGTGGCTACCGCCTCCAACGCCCCTGAGGTGGCGAAGATGATGATCAACAACGCCCCGTCGAAGGTCTGGCCGATCGCCGCCGCCACCACCGCGGCGACGACCATCAGCAGGTCGACGTCGAGGGTCCGGTGACGCAGCGCCTGCAGGCCGGCCAGTCCAGGCTTCCACCCGCCGGAGGCGTAGCAGCCGGCAAAGAGGGTGCCGGACACCCAGGCGGCCATCCCGGCGGCCGATGCCCCGGCGGCGAGGAGAAAGGCCACGACGGCGACGGCGGACCAGCGAACATCGCTCAACCCGGCCACATCGCGCATCGCCTGTCGGACCCGGCGCCGGGGTGGCTCTGCAAGGGGAAGGACGACGGTCGCCGGCTGGGACGATGTCGACGACATGGCAGCCACTGTACAAGGACTGCATGAAGAAGTCTTCATGCAAGCCACTGGCTATGATGGGGGCGTGGGACATGGCGTCGAAGGTCGCACCAGGACGAGGGGACACCCCGAGACTGCCGAGCAACTGGACACGACCACCGCCAAGAC
>JALYVP010000089.1 GCA_030853185.1 Actinomycetota bacterium
GCCCCGAAGCTGGCGGTGCCGAAGCTGGCGGACCCGATGATCACGGCGGCCCCCAACCCGACCACGGCGCCGCCGATGCCGACCACGGCCGCTTCGACCGCCGCCAGCCCGAGGACCTGCCCGGAGCGGGCGCCGCGCAGGCGCAGCAGGGACTGCTCCCGCAGGCGACGGTTGGCTCCGACGGCAGCAACCGTCACCGTCAGCGCCGCCGCCAGCAGCGCCCCGGGAAGTCCGAGGAACACAAACAGGACCTGGGCGTAGAGCGAATCCTGGCGGGCGGAATCGAGGGTGGCGGCCAGATTGTCACCCACGATGCCGCCGCCGGCCAGGCGAGCCTCGAGGTGGTGAGCGGCGCCGACCACTTGGGAGTACGCGGCCGCCGGGTCCGAGGAGAGGGCGTGGTCTCGGGCCACGTGGATCTGGCTGGCGACCAGATCGGGCCGGGCCGCAGCCAGAGGATCGAACGACTGGTGCCAGGCGGCCGCGGCGACGAGCACCACGTTGTCCGGTGGGGCCGACGCCTGCGCACCCGGGCGGGCCCCGACGGTCTGGAACAACGAATCGGCCTTGGGCAGATCGACGACGCCCGCGACCCGGACCGTCAAGGAAGCCAGGCCCGCCTGATCCATGACCACCAGGTCACCGACGCGCGCCGCCAGGTTGCTCGCTGTCTGCTGGGCCAGCAACGCTGAGGGCGGAACGCCGGTCTCGTCGGCGGCGGGCACCGTTGTCGCCGCGCCCGACAGGGGACGGATCTCGCCTGGGAACGTCGAGGGGTACCCCGGCGGCAGGCCCAGCACCTTGGCCGCACCGGTTGTGTGGGTGGCGCCAGCCGTCGTGGTTCGCAGCCCGGCACTGGTGGCGAAGTCGACCGGCAACGCCGCCCGGACCCCCGGCTCGGAGCGGACCGCGCCCAGGGCCGCCCCCGGGTCCACTCCCGGACTGATCGCCACCTGCCAGTCGACCGAGACCGAGCGGATGGCCTGGCGGGTCATGGTGGCCTTGGCCGCCGCCAGGAAGCTGCCCAGGCTGGCCAGCAGCGCAACCGACACGGCCACTCCGGCGGCCACCGCCGCCAGCCTCCCGGCTCGGCGGCGCAGCAGTCCCCGGCACCAGATCACCGGGAGCATCACGCCGTGCGCACCTGCCCGTCGGTGATCGTCCACTGGGCGCACAGCCGCTCGATGATGGCGGGATCGTGGGTGGCGATGACCACGGCCGTTTGGACGGCGGCGGCGTCGGCCAGCACCAGGTCGAGGAGCTCCTCGGCGGTGCCGTGATCGACCTGTCCCGTCGGCTCGTCACACAACAGCAGCGTCGGGCGGGTCACCAGGGCCCGGGCCAGGGCCACCCGCTGCGCCTGCCCGCCGGAGAGCTCCTCGGGGAGCTGACTGGACATGCCCCCGAGGTGCAACCGCTCGAGCATCTCGGTGGCCCGCTCGACCGCCTCCATCTGGGCGGCCCCGGCCAGCACCAGCGGCAGGGCCACGTTCTCGGTGACGTCGAGGGCGCTGATCAGGCTGGGGGCCTGGAAGGCCACCGTGACCCGACCCGGCCGGCTCATCGGGGATCCACCGAGCGCGGGCCAGGACACCTGACCCGATGCCGGCGAGTCCAAGCCCGCCAGCAGGTGGACCAGGCTGGTCTTGCCCGACCCGGACGGGCCGATGATGCCGATGCGTTCCCCGGGACGGACCTCACAGGTCACGTCGCTCAGGACCGTTCTCGTCGATCGGGCCACCCGGTAGGAGAGCGTGACGGCCTGGCACGCCACCACCGGCACCGACGGGCCCGGGTTGCCGGAGTAATCGGAGCTCTCCGAGTTGCTGGCGACGAGCGCCCCGGACAGGCGACCGGTCATGACGGCCGGCCGGGAGTGTCGACGACGCCGTCGGCCAGGGTCACGACGCGGTGGGCCCGGTCGGCGAGGACGCTCGAATGGGTGACGACCACCACGGCGCGGCCTTCGCCGGCCTGCTCGAGGAGCAGATCGGCGACGTCCGCCTCGGTCCGGCTGTCGAGCTCACCAGTTGGCTCGTCGGCAAGCAACACGGGCGGGTCGTTGGCCAGGGCCACCGCCAGCCCGGCCCGGGCCAGCTCGCCCCCCGACAGGGCGGCAGGCTGGGCGCCGGCCCGGTCCTCGAGACCCAGCCGGCCAAGCAGGGTGGCGACAGGGGTCCGGGCTCGGCGCCCGGCCCTGCTCTCGGCGGGCTGGTGGCCCCGGCGCCCGGCCAGGTTCTGGGCCAGCCTCGCGTTGTCGGCGACGCTGAGATGGCCGAGCAGGTTTCCCGACTGGAGGAGCACGCCGAGCACGTCGGCTCGCAGCCGGGCCCGCTGGCGCTCACCCACCCGGCTGATGCGCCGGCCCGCCACGTAGACGCTTCCGCCATCGGGGTCATCAAGCCCGGCCAGGCACGCCAACAAGGTGCTCTTGCCCGATCCTGACGGTCCCACCACCGCGACCATCTCGGCCTCGAAGACCTGCAGGGAGACGCCGCGCAGGGCCAGGACCTCCTCGTCGCCGGCGTGGTAGAAGCGGTACAGGCGGTGGGCGTCGATCATCGGCGTGGCATCGCCCGCCACCGCCCGGGCGGATCGGTCGGCGCCGGCGGCGCGGTCGGCGGCGGCGGCGGCGGTCATGCCACGACCAGGCTGTGGCTCATCTTGGTGTACGGGTCGACGTTGTCGGAGCCGATGGCACCGGAGAGGTCCATTCGCACGACCCGGCCTCCGCCGGCAACCAGATAGGTGACAACCTCGTCTCGGTACACCTTGCCGGTCACCGGGTCGGGCGAGCTGTTGACCTGCCAGGTGATGTGCACCGCGGGTCCTGCCGGCAGGGAGGTCATCTCGGTGCGGATGACCTTGGTGGCCCGACCCGGTCCGCCCAGGGTGGGCACGAGCTGGCTCTGGACCTCGGCCATCGTCGGGAGGGCTCCGGGAGCGGAGGTCACCGTCACGCTGTTGAGCTTGTCGGTGAACATCGCCCCGCCCTGGGCCGTGGTCTGGGTCCAACCCTCCGGGTGGACGAAGGTGGTCTTGCCGTCGGCGCTGACCCACTTCACGTAGGCCACCGTGTCGGGGATGTCGCCCGGCGGGCTCGTCTCGACCGGCGCCGGAGTGCCGGAGTTGACGGCCCCGGCGGTGCCGGTTGAGGCAGGCCCGGTCGAGGTGGGACCGGCGCCGGCGCTGGGGTTGGGGCTGGTGGTCTTGGCGGGCGACGATCCGCACCCGGCCAGCACCCCGGCCGCCGTGATCACGACGGCGGCGAGGACGGAGCCCCGGCAACGGATCCGACGATCGGGGGTGATGTGCAGCTGCATGGCAGACGAGTCTGCAGGGTCCAACATGTGACGATCATGTGGTGGCGATCATCCCGTCCGGGTGAGCCCATCTTGCGGGTCACCGGGCGGAGCGGCCGCTGCTCTCGCTCCGGCCGGATAGCCCACCCGGCAGCGACGCCCGTATCCGGTGGATCAGCTCGTGCGCCTGGTCACCAGCGGGGACTGGTTTCATGCCGGCTGCTGTTCCTGCGGGATGTACCGCTCGGGCGCGCCTCAGCCCCCCGATCAGCTGCTCGACGCCGCCCAAGCGGATGTCGACGCCGAGACCGGCACGGACGACCACCGCCGGCGACTGACCGTCTCCGTACGCTACCTACGGCGGATCGACTCGGCCGTTCGTCGGACTCACCATCGACCTTGGTCCCCCGGCGCGCTCGGTTGGCGCCACCTCACCCGCTGAAGGCCTTGACTCCCGATGTCGTTCCGACCAGCACCAGGCCGTCGGCGACGAAGGGCGTGGCAAAGGTGGGGACCGCCCCCACCGGTGCCGTCCGCCGCACCGCCCCGGTGGCCGGGTCAAGGGCCTGCAGGGTGCCGTTAGGGTAGTGAAGGGCCCACAGCGAACCGACCGCCAGCACCGGGGTGGCGTTGACCTCCCCATGTCGCCACCCGAGCCGGTTGTGGGCCAGGTCCACCTCTTGGATGCCACCAGCCCGGCAGGGAACATAGACGGTGTCGGTGGCGGCGTCGAAGGCGTTGCTCCCGACGGGATCGCTTCCGCATACACCAGGGATCCGGGCCACCAAGCCCAGGTCCGACTGGCGCAGCACATAGCCGACGTTGGTCTTACCGACCGCAAAGAGGGTGCCGTTGGGCAGCAACGTCGGACTGTCCGTGCCGAGATCCCCATCGCCGGTCGCGACGGGATCGGTAAAGGAGGCCTCCTCGATCAATGTGGGCGACAGCTTCACGACGCTCTCCGCGTACCTCACATTCGGGTCGTCGGGATTGTTCCGATTGCCGGTGGTGATGAACACGTTGCCCGCCGGGTCGATGGAGGGGCCGCCCGGCTCCCACACTGCTCCGCCCTCGTTGCCTGGCGTCACGTTGAACTCGACGTTGCCGGGTCCGGCCTGCTCGCTCACCCCGACCACCCAACCGTGATAGGTGCCGCAGTCACCGAAGAGGCCACCGAAGCCCACATAGACCCTGCCGCCGGCCAGCGCCAGGTCCGCCCGCTGCTGGAGATCGACCGAGTCGTCGCCTCCACCTGTGGGGTCGGCGTTGGCAGATCGAACAACCTTGCCGGTGGAGGCGTCCAACCCCACCAACTGGCGGTGCACTATGGGCGAGCTACCGCCGCTGCTGACCTCGCCGACCGCGTAGAGGGTCGACGTGGCCGGATCGAGCACCGGTCGACTCGTGATGCCCAACGGGTCGATGCTGCCGCAGCCCGCTCGGGCCGCAACGTTCGCGAGCGGCGAGCCTATGTTGGCCCGCCACAGCACGTGGCCGTCGTGGGCATCGAGGGCATACACGTCGTCGGCCTCGGTCACCACGAACACCCGGCCCAGGGCCATCACCGGGGTCGCGTAGACCGCGGCCCCGTCCAACGGCGCGGTCCAAAGAGGTCCAAGTGGTCCAGGCGTGGTCGTCGTCGTCGGGGTCGCACCGGTACTGGGGCTGGTGGAGCGGGTCCTGACCGAGGAGCCGCAGCCCACCAGCACGACCGCAAGGATCAGGGACAAAGCTGTCCGCCGCAGGCCACGACTCATGCCTGGCATCCTCGCTCACCCGGGGCCGCTGTGGGTAACGAAGGCGCGGCCACGCCCCTTTGTAGTTCGCACCGCAAACCTTTGGTCTTCGACTATCCTTCCATGGTCGTCGGGTGGACAAGCAACGACGGCGCAGCGACCGTCGCACCCTCGTTCGTTCGTCCGTCCAGCCCGTCGCCGTCGCCGACATGCCCGTCTTGCTGGCCGAGGTTGCTGCCGGCGCTCCACAAGGCCGGGGGCTACTGATCTCGCCGGGCCCGAACCCCACGACTTCGTCGACATGGCCCGGCGCACCCAGGCCACCCGAGGCGACCCGACCCGCCTCATTGCGAGCTGGCGCAACGCTCCGTTCGGCATGATTCCGACATGACCGACCCCTGAACTCTCGCCGCCACCTCCTTTCAGGCCTGGAAGGACAAAGACTTCGACACGTTGCGCTCTCTGCTGGCCGACAAGGTCACCGGCCCGTTCGCACAAGTGGACAAGGCCCAGTGCTCGCGTCGCTGTCACCAGCCGCAAAGGAGCCGTCACGGAGAGGGCTTCCCAGCGCCGTGCGCCCGCCTGATACGTGATCCTCGACCCCGCTCTCGCCGGAGACCGCCTCGACGCGATCCGCGCCCACCTCCTTGAGCTCGCAGGTGACTATCAAGCCGCCCGCTTCCACGTCCAACGAGCCGCCCGCCGACCCTCAGCCTCCCCGAGCAGCGTTACCTCGAATCCTGCGCCGCCACACTCAACCACCCGAAACAGCTCGTTCCGACCCAACCACGCCGCCAGCTGGCTCACGGCTCGTCCGGACTGACTGAGCCCGGCCGCTCAACCTTGTCCGGCCGGCCGCCGATTCCCGCCCCTACGAAGGTCGCAAGGATGCCTCCGGCAGGATCGGCTCGAACAACTCGATCGGGTTGCCCGAAGGGTCTTCCAGCAACGTCTGCTTACCGCCCACCCCGACGACGATGTCGTTGCGGAAGTGGGCGCCGCCCCTCCGGAGCGTCTCAACGGTGGCGGCAAGATCGGAGACTTCAATCGTGAACCGATTCCAGCCACCGGGCTGTGGCACGGCGCCGTCCGGCATCGCCTGGCCTCCCCCGGGACCGCCGCCCGCGGCACTGAGGACGAGGCGCAGATCACCCTTGGAGAGCATGGCGAAGGTAGGCGCGGGATGCATGACTTCGATGAAGCCGAGCTTCTCGCAGTAGAACGAGATCGCCTCGTCAACGTCGTTCACGATGTAGCGGATGCTCACAGTGGCCATGGTGCTCCCTGTTTCCTGACACTTCGCTAGGCCTGTGACGAGAAGTCGAGCAGAGTCCTGACCGCCGAGAACCTCCGGTGAGGTGGGCCGGACTGCGCTCGCAACGCGATGATCTTCTTGATCTCGCCGAGCGTCAGGCTAGCCGCCTGGCCAGGGCGGATGAGTGGCAAACGGCCAAGACAGCATCGGGGAAGGCGCGCATGTCTGCGACCTCGCCGATACCGCATCATCCCGGCTCAACCTAAGCCTCGATGCAGTCATCTTGGTGGGCTTGATCGCGTACCACGTCGCACGGTCGTCGACGGGATGACCTTGGTACCGTTGTGACTGCCGATCTCGGAAGGTCTGGTGTTTCAGCACCGGCTCCCCTCCCCCACCAAGATCCGCTGGAGGTGTCGCCGTGACCCGGCTGGCTACTTCTCCCGGCGGAGCCGCCTGCGGGAGCATCGCTGGAAATGCGTCCTGCCGGACGATGTGGGCCCGTGGGTCAGTGTTTAGCATCGATCCTGTCCCCCATCCCGGAGACCCGCGTCACATCGGAGAACCCCCAGATGACCTCGTCCGGCGCCCTCGCCATCCGCAAACTGCAGTCGATCACCCGAATTGACGGTCGCCGGGTCACGGACCCTCCCGGCGTCGCGCGGGTCGCGCTCGCAGGTGTCGCAGCGGTCGCGGCGTCCCTGCTCGTCGACGTCCTACTGGTCTTGGCGGGGACTGCGGCGTTCCATCCCCCTGCCTCCTTCGGCCCGTTCTCCTTCCCCACCTACGCGGCGTTGACGGTGGTGGGCGTGGTAGGTGCCACCGCCTTCTGGGCGGGCGCAGTCCGCGTGTCCTCGCAGCCCCGGTGGGTCCTGGGCCGCGCTGCGGTGGTCGTGACGGCTCTGTTGCTCATCCCCGACGTGCTGCTGCTACCGCATGACCCGACGGGCGGCGTCATGACGCTGATGGCCATGCACATCGCCATCGCCGTCGTCACGACCGCCGTGCTCCTGACCGTCGCGCCAGCCGTCGGTCAGCGGCGCAGCATGCCACCCGCTGGCCTGCGCTCGGAGCGGCCGGTCGACGCTAGCGTCGGGTGAGGGGATGCATACTGGGCGAGGTGCACTTCGACCGACGCCCCCGCCTGGCCGCCGCGGTGGCGGCGCGCCCGGGATCGCGGATGGCGGATCGCGACATGTTGTTGGCGTTGGTCGCCTTTGTGGCCCTGCTGGTCGACCCGATTTTTGAGCACGATCCGTCCGCGATCACCCCGCTGGCCGCGCTCCTAGCCCTGGCCACGTCCCTGCCGCTGACGGTCCGGCGGCGGTACCCGCTCGGGGTTCTCGCTGTGGTCGTTCCGTTGGTGCTGGTCTGCCTGGCGGTCTTCCACCCCAGCCGGGCTGCTGTGGGGGTGGTGATGCTGCTGGTCTTCACCGTCGGTCTCGAAGGCGGCCGGTCCCGCTCTCTGGTGGTTGGTGGGTTGATGGCGCCGGTCGTCGCTGGGGCCGTGTTGTTGACGGGTAGACAGGGCACGGCCGCCGACGTGATCGCCTTCTCGTCCCTCGTCCTCGGCGCCCTGCTGGCCGGGGAGGCACTCCGGGCCCGCCAGGCCCTGGCTCGGACCATCGCGGACGACGCTGCCCGTCAGCGGGTGGCGCTGGCCCAGCACCGCTTTGACGAGGAACGGCTGGGCTGGGCACACGAGCTGCACGACATCGTCGGACACACCCTCGTTGCCATCAACGTCCGCGCCGCCGCTGCCGCCCACGCCGGACGACGCCGGGAGAGCCCCGACGCAGATGCCTTCCAGGAGATCGCCGACGTTTCAGCCGAAGCGCTCGCCGATCTGCGGGCCACCTTGAAAGGGTTGCGCACCACCCACGACGCACCGGCGCTTCTCCACCCGCTCCAGGAGCTCGCCGACCTTCCTGATCTGGTGGCCGGGGTGCAGGGCACCCACCTCAAAATCGATATCGACATGCCGGCGGTGCCCCCACCCATGAGTGCCACCGTCGGGCATGCCGCCTACCGCATCGTCCAAGAAAGTCTTACGAACGTTCTGCGGCACTCGACCGCCGGTTGGGCACAGGTCCGCGTCTGCGTCGAGGCCGATGCCCTCGCCGTCGAAGTGCTCGACGACGGCGGCCCACGTGCTATCGACGCCGCTACCGGCGGCCACGGCCTGCAGGGCATGCAGGAACGAGCGGTAGGGCTCGGCGGAACCTGCGAAGCCGGTCCGCTCCCAGGCGCAGGATGGCGCGTGCGAGCAGTGCTGCCACGTGACGGAGGCGTGGAGTGAGCGGCCCGATCAGAGTGCTCGTCGTCGACGACCATTCACTGGTCCGGGCCGGCTTCCGCTCGATCCTGGCCGGCGAGGACGACATCGACGTGGTGGGGGAGGCAAAGACCGGCGATGAAGCGGTGGCGGCGGCAGTGCGCGAGTGTCCCGATGTGGTGCTGATGGACATCCGGATGCCAGGCATCGACGGCATCGAAGCCACCCGCCGGATCACCGCCCATCCGCGCCTGCGCGACATCCGGGTGAT
Organism: Actinomycetota bacterium; assembly: GCA_030853185.1. Lineage (GTDB taxonomy): Bacteria > Actinomycetota > Acidimicrobiia > Acidimicrobiales > Palsa-688 > JALZAH01. The sequence continues at coordinate 8,840 of JALYVP010000089.1, forward strand.
CGTGCTGACCACCTTCGACCTGGACGAGTACGTCTTCGGCGCTCTGCGGGCGGGCGCCAGCGGCTTCTTGCTGAAAGGGGTGGAACCCCAAGCGTTGATCGACGCGGTTCGAACCGTCGCCGGCGGGGACGCCCTTCTGGAGCCGGGAGCTACCCGCAGGCTGATCGAGGCGTACACCACCGAGGGAAAAGTGGTTTCGTCACGATCGGTTTCGCTGCCTGGCTCGCTGACCGCACGGGAGATGGAGACCCTGCGGCTCATCGCTACGGGACTGACGAACGCCGAGATCGCCGCGACGCTCTACATCAGCCCGCTGACGTGCAAGTCCCACGTGTCGAGGATCCTGACCAAGCTCGACGCACGGGACCGCACTCAGCTTGTCGTGCTGGCCTACGAGAGCGGTCTCGTCGTTCCGGGCCAAAGCGGCGCTCCGTCCAGCCCACGTCCCGAAAAGTAGGTCCACGCCAAGGTGCTCGAACAGATTGGTGGCCGCTCGGATCGTTGCGGTGAACTCATCACCGACAGCTCCTACGGCGAGTGGGGCGCCGTCTTCGGCCGCGTCGACACGATCCACGCCGCCGCACCGCAGACCCATGCGGCCAACGCCATCAGCAGGGCGGCGCGGATGGAGCCGTTGACCGTCGCGTGGGCGCCCCCGGGGACTGTGTGGGGCAGGGTTGCGACTGTGCCGAGAAGGTGGAGCATGGCGGCGGCAGTCAGCCCGACGCAGAGGACGGCCAGTCCGACGGCAACGAGTCGAGTCTTCGCGCCACGCATGGGGAATCGAATCATCGGGCGGCGGTCAGCTCGGCCGGGGCGCCGGCGTCGCGTGCGGCTTCGGGACCCGGGGTGCGGGACGTAACCTGTTCGTCGCGTCGCGTCGGCGGCTCGCGTCGGCGTCGGCGGATGAGGGCGAGGACGGCGACGGCGAGGACCGCGGCGGCCATGGTGCCGTAGCCGGCCAGGAGCCCGAAGGTGGAGCCGAGGGCCGCAGCACCGAACCCGATGATCGCAGCCCACAGGATGGACGCGAACGCGTTGAGCCAGGCGAACCGGCTCCAGCGCATCGAGCTGCTGCCGGCCAGGAAGGCGGTGTAGGTGCGGACCACCGAGACGAACCGCCCGCCGACAACCACCCCGGTTCGATGTTGGTCGAACTCGTCGCAGCCGACTGTCACCGCCCTGCTAAGGCGGGTGCTGCGTGCGCAGACCCAGCGAAGGATCTGCGGGCCGCGCCACCGGGCGACACCGAACCCGAGGTTGTCCCCGACGATCGCGGCGACGGCGGCGACAGCGACCAGGGCGGCCGGGTTGAGATGGTGGGTGCTGCCCGCGTAGGTGGCAGCCGCGATCAGGGCTGTCTCGCCCGGTATCGGCAGGCCGACGCTTTCGGCTCCGACTCCGGTGGCAACAGCGATGTATCCGTACTGGTGGACTAGCTGGGTGATCGACACGGTGCTCCCTCCTTAGGCTCGGGTCCTCGTCGTTGCTTTGACCGTACGGGTTCACCTCCGTAGCGTCATCGGCCGCCCGGCCTAATCCGCGCCGTGTGCATCGTCCTGCGGATGCACCCGCAGGTTGTGTGGAGCGACCGTGGTGTCTGCTGGGTCGGCGCTCGCGTACAAGGAGAGAAGCTCGATGCGGGAGGGCCGCCTCCGACTCCTCGTCCCGGGACACGACAGCGACCCCCCCGCCCCCGGCGCAGAAACCTCCGCCTCTGGGAGTAGGTCGGAGGGAGTAAGGCGGGGCGCTCATTGCGGCCTGGCGGCAGATGTCTGTCGGGAGGCGGATCTTTAGCGTCGATGGTGAGGTTCCCGACCCCCGGGGATCAGCCATGGAGAGACCGATGCGTTCCGTTGCTCGTTGGTGTGTGCATCACCGTTTGGCCACTGTCGGAGTCTGGCTCCTCGTACTCGTGGCGACGTTCTTCGCGTCGTCGAGCTCGGGCAGCCACTATGCGGCGGGCACCAAGTTGTCTGGCACCCAGAGTGCCGCGGCAGCGAATCTGCTGCAGAAGGCGGCGCCGGGGCAGGCGGGCGACAGTGAACAGATTGTGTTCCAGGCGACGTCGGGGAAGGTGACGTCGCCGGCGGTGCAGTCGAACGTGCAAGCAATGTTGGCGCAGGTCGGTCACTTGCCGTACGTGTCGAGCGTGACGTCGCCGTACTCGACGGCGGGAGCTCACCAGATCAGCGAGAATCAACGGATCGCCTTCGCGACGGTGGACTTCACGAAGGACGCGAACCTGATCTCCCAGCCCGAAGCCACCACGTTCGTGCACGAGGCTCGAGCCCCGAACTCCTCCGCAGTGCAGGTTGACGTGGTCGGGGGTGTCGCATCGTCGACCAACCCGTCCTCGTCGTCGTTGACGACCGTCTACGGCGTCGCCGCCGCCCTCATCATCCTGCTGCTGGTGTTCGGATCGCTGTGGGTGGCCCTGCTCCCCCTGCTCAGCACCGGCATCGCGCTCATCGCCGCCCTCTCTGTTGTCGGCGTGCTCTCCAACAGCCTGTCGATGGCCAGCTTCACCTCCCAGCTGTCCATCCTTATCGGTCTCGGTGTCGGTATCGACTACTCGCTGTTCGTCCTGACCAGGACCCGCAGCGGCCTCCGCAAGGGGATGACGGTCCCCGAGGCGGTCGAGATGGCGTCCGCGACCGCAGGCCGTGCGGTCCTCTTCGCCGGCATCACCGTGTGCATCGCTCTCCTCGGGATGCTCACCGTCGGTGTCAGCGTGCTGTCAGGTGCGGCGATCGCCGCGTCGATCAGCGTGCTGTTCCCCCTCGCCGCGGCCCTCACGCTGCTACCGGCGTTCATCGGGCTGCTCGGGAAACGAACCCTGACCCGTCGCCAGCGGGCCATGCTGGCCCGGGGCGAAACGAACGTCCCCGAAGCGTCCAAGGCGTGGGCGTCATGGGCGAGTCGCGTCCAGGCCCACAAGATCGGGTTCGCGGTCGCCGC
>JALYVP010000360.1 GCA_030853185.1 Actinomycetota bacterium
GGGTTTGTCTCCGCCTACCCCTGCACGCAGGGGAGGCCGACGGCGTCGAACGTCAACTACAGCGCGGGCCAGACCGTCGCCGACCTGGTCGCGCTCCAGCCTGACGCCAATGGTGACGTCTGCTTCTACACCAACACGCCCACCGACGTCATCTGGGATCAGACCGTCGAGACCTCTGCGGTCACCTCCCACAACGCCGTCCGCCTCCTCGACACCCCCACCACCGGGCCGTCTCTGGGCGCCGGCCAGTCGCGCCAGCTGCATGTGACTGGGACTGGGGCGGCGACGGTGTTCGGGACGTTGACGGTGACCAACCCGACCGGGCCCGGGTTTGTCTCCGCCTACCCCTGCACGCAGGGGAGGCCGACGGCGTCGAACGTCAACTACAGCGCGGGCCGGACCGTCGCCGACCTGGTCGCGGTCCAGCCTGACGCCAATGGTGACGTCTGCTTCTACACCAACACGCCCACCGACGTCATCTGGGATCAGACCGTCGAGACCTCTGCGGTCACCTCCCACAACGCCGTCCGCCTCCTCGACACCCGGGTGGGGAGCTCCTAGCCGGCCACTGCGGCGGTCAGGTCCCGCTCCAAGCCCCCACGTCACCGACCGGCGGGGCGTCGCCGTCTCCCGGACCAGGCTGGCCGTCACCGGGACTGGCGCCGTCGGGGCCGGGCTGAGCAGTGCCAGTGCCGTTCCCGGCGTCGGTCGAGGCCGGCCAGCGGGGATCGTACGGTTCGGTCTCGGGCACGATCGGCAGCTCGATGTGCACCACCGTGCCCCCGTCCGCGGGGGTGCCGATCGACACCGTGCCCCCGTGGGAGGAGACGACTTGGCGAACGATGGCCAATCCCAACCCTGACCCTGGCATGGACCGGGCCGTCTCGGCCCGGTAAAACCGGTCGAAGACCTTCGGCCGGTCGGTCTCGGCGATGCCCGGACCCCGGTCGCGGATGTCGAGGAGCCACCGGTCGAGGCGGGCCAGATGGACGTCCACGGTCGATTCTGGAGGGCTCCACTTGGCCGCGTTGTCGAGCACATTGAGCACCGCCCGCTCCAGCATGGCCGGTTGGGCCCGAACCGAGCCGGGGGTGAGCGACACCGAGAACGGAAGCGCCGGGGCCCGCCGCTGGGCCCGGTCGATGGCTCGGCGGACGATCTCGTCGAGCCGGACCTCGGTCGGTTCCGGCTGGCGTTCGTCCTGGCGGGCCAGCTCTACCACGTCGCCGATGAGGGTGGTGAGCTCCTCCAGCTGGGCCTTGACGTCGCTGAGCAGCTCGGCCCGATCGTACTCGGGCAGGTCGTGGACCCGCATCAGGACCTCGATGTTGGTGCGCAGGCTGGTGAGCGGCGTCCGCAGCTCGTGGCCGGCGTCGGAGACGAGCTGGGCCTGCTGGTGCCGGGAGGCGCCGAGTGCGCCGAGCATCCCGTTGAAGGCGTGAGCCAGGCGGCTGAGCTCGTCGTTGCCGTCCTCGTCGATGGTGGCCTCGAGGTCCTGGGTGGCGGCCACATGCTCGGCGGCGCGGGTCAGGCGCACGACCGGCCGGATGGTGGTGCGGGCGACCAGGTAGCCCAACCCGACGGCCAGGGCCACCCCGCAGAGAGCCACGATCAGCAGCACCAGCTTCAGCACCGCCAGCGTGTGGTCCACTTCGGTGAGCGGGTGGGCAACCTCCACCGCCACCCCCTCGCCGGTGGGCGATGAACCCAGGGCGACGGTCACGACCCGATAGTGGAGCCCGCCCGAGCGCAGATCGTGGATGACCCCGTCGGTGTCGACGTCACCCGTGGGGCCGTTGACGGCGGCCGTGGCCACGGCTCGGTCCGTGCTGCCGACGCGAACCGTGGAGGACCCGATGACGGCGGGCTGCACCCCGCCGGTGCTGGAGATGAACTGGACGACGTTGCCGCGACGGGCGACGGCGCCAGCAGCGTGATCGAGGTTGACCGTGCCGTCGACGTAGGCCCGCGGGTTGAGACTCGACACGTCGGTGCGCAGGGCGGAGTCGACCTGGTTGTAGAGCTGATGGCTGACGAAGAGGTAGGACGCCACCGCCGACAGAGCGATGGCCAGACCGACGGCTGCCGCGGCCAGGACCGACAGGCGGGCCCGGAACCCGATCCGACGGGACAAGGGTGCCTTGCGAGCCACCGCCATCAGTCTGTGCCGCCCATCAGTCTGTGCCGCCCATCAGTCTGGGCCGCCCATCAGTCTTCCACCGGGAGGCGAAGGACGTAGCCGACGCCCCGCACCGTGTGGATGAGGCGCGGCTCGCCGTGGAACTCGGTCTTGCGCCGCAGGTAGCCGACGTAGACCTCGAGCGAGTTGGAGTTGGCCCCGAAGTCGTAGCCCCAGACCCGGTCGAAGATGACCTCTCGGGCCAGTACCTGGCGGGGGTTGCGCAAGAACAGCTCCATGAGGAGGAACTCGGTGCGGGTCAGCTCGATGCGACGGTCCCCGCGGAACACGTCGCGGGTGCCCGGATCGAGGGACAGGTCGGCGAAGCGCATGATCTCGCTCTCGTCGAGCGGTGCTCCTCGGCGCAGCAGGGCACGGATGCGGGCCAGGAGCTCCTCGAGGGAGAACGGCTTGACCACGTAGTCGTCCGCCCCGGCATCGAGACCGACGACCCGTTCGTCGATGGCGGCCCGGGCCGTGAGCAGCAGGATGGGTGTGGTGTCGGCCGCCGCCCGCAGGCGCCGGCACACCTCGAGCCCGTCGAGGCGGGGCATGGACACGTCGAGGATGATGGCATCGGCGGGCCGTTCGGCGTGGGCGGCGAGGGCGGCACTGCCGTCCTCGGACAGCTCCGTCTCGTAGCCCTCGAACCGGAGGGCGCGATCGAGTGCCTGGCGGACCGCCGGCTCGTCGTCGACGACGAGAACACGCATGACCATCAGTGTGGCTGACCGATCTGAGAATGGGATGAAAAGCCCGGTAGCTTGCGCCTGATGCGCTACCCCGATGCTTCCCGCGACGACGCCGTCGACACCTTCGCCGGCCGGGAGGTGCCGGACCCCTACCGGTGGTTGGAGGATCCCGATGATCCTCGTACCCGACAGTGGTCGACAGCCGAAGAGGAGCTGACCGCGGCCTGGCTGGCCGAGCGGCCCGCCCGGGCCG
>JALYVP010000361.1 GCA_030853185.1 Actinomycetota bacterium
TGGGGCGCCTCGCCGAGGCGTATATCGCCCCACCCGAGCTGCGAGAGCTGCGAGAGCTGGTCCGGCACCGGGCCAAGATGGTCGCGGTGCGTTCGGGGCTCAAGGCCCAGGTCCATGCCGTGCTGGCCAAAGAGGGCGTGGCGGTGGCGGTGTCGAACCTCTTCGGGGTCGGTGGGCGCAAACTGCTCGCCGAGGTCCCTCTCGCTGACGCCTACCGGCTCCGGGTCGACTCGCTGCTCGGCCTGATCGACAGCTTCGACACCGAGGTCGACCGCTTCGCCGTCCTGGTCGCCGACGCTCTGGCCGACGACGCCGGCTACTGGGCTATCCAGGCCATCTGCGGGGTCGGGCCCATCCTGGCCGCTGTCTTCGTGGCCGAGATCGGCGACATCGGCCGCTTCGGTGGCCCGGCGCAGCTCTCGTCGTGGGCCGGGCTCACCCCCCGCCACCGCGAGTCCGACAGCCACGTGCATCGGGGCCACATCACCAAACAAGGCTCCCGGCTGGTGCGCTGGGCCGCGGTGGAGGCCGTCGGCCGCCAACGCGGCGCCACGCCGGTAGCGGTTCACTACCATCGTGTCGCGGAGCGCCGAGGCAGTACCGGTATCGGCCGGGTGGCCGGCGCCCGCAAGCTTCTCACCCTGGTCTACTACGGGCTTCGCGACGGAGAGATCCGTTGCCTGGCCCAGGCGGGGTGAGCCCGGCCGGCGCAGCCAGCACGCGAGCTCGTAAATGTCATGACCCCCGCTGTCAAGCGGCGTGGTCGCCAATGTGATTGAGCCCGTCTGGCTGCGGCCGAACCTCTCCATGCCACACCATCTGGTCGTGGCGGATAGATGACCGGCGACCGGGAAACCGGCTACGCCCCCGAGCACACAAGCTCCCCTGGAGAACGAACCGCACCGCGCCGTAGCTGACCTGCTCGGCGCATCACACGCCCCAAACGAAGCCCGGCAAGTCCCCTTCGGCGCGCCCGAGATCCCGAGCCCAACTCGAGACAGAGGCGCCGAAGCGCCTCTTCGCCCCTGCGGGGCGCAACCGAGCCGGGCGAAGAAACCGCCCGGCACCCCTTGACAACCAGCGCTCCTTCATAGATGACATTTGTCAGCGTGGATCGCTGACGCGTGGCACTTCGCAGGAAGCTGACCCGAGGACGACCATGATTGTATGACCTCCCCACCACAGCATTCATTAGCTCCGACCCGGTCGCGCAACAGGCTCACCGGGGCTCTGGTGGCCGGCATCGCTGGAGCGGCGTGGGCGGTGTGGGCAAGCACCGGCCTGGGCGGGCCAGCCGCGGTCGGCGTCGCGGTTGCAGGCGTGATCGTCGGAGCCGCCATCACGGCGCGCGCCCTACGGTTGCGGCGGAGCGCCGACCAGGACGGACCCTCGGCGTTCAGGTCGACGTGGTACCGGCTTACCGTCCTCGTCGAGGTGGCGGCCATCGCCGCCGGCGCGTCGTTGCTGAACTCCGACCACAGCGCCGTCGGCTACGTCGCCCCTTGGGTGGCCGCCGTTGTAGGTGGCCACTTCCTGGTCTTCGGTCGGGTCATTGCCCGCCGCTTCTACCTCATAGGCACCCTGCTGCTGGCGGGCGCAGCCGGCGGGGCGGTGGCGGTCGCCGCAGGGGCCGATGTCGACGCCGGACGGGCCACCGCGGCGCTCGTTGCTGCCGTCGTCCTGCTTGGGTCCGGGCTGTTGAGCACCATCCGTGGAGCCCGGTAGGCCCGCTCCGTCCCAGCCTCGCACCCCGGTGGGTCCAAGCCGGGGCTGGGCCTCTGCCTCTCACGGCCTGTCCGGCTCCAGGAGGCTGATCAGCGCATCGGTCAGCTGTTGGCGATCATCGGGGCGGGGGTTGGCCAGGTGCTGGAGCATGAAACCGTCGGCCAGGGCGACGACGGCACGGACCCGGGTGGGGGGATCGGCCACACCGGCGGCACGGAGGGTGACCTCGGCGACGTCCTCGACCGCGGCCATGACCCGGGCCACCGCGGGCCGCAGCTCCGGGCGACGTGACGCGTACAGGTAGGCCTCGATCTGGGCCTGAGCGTTGACCGCAGGCGTGGCCACCAGAAGCGCGGCGAATGCTCCGGCCAGGTCGCGTCGGTCGGCCGAGCGCTTGGCCAAGGCGATGGTGAGGGCCCGCATCTCGGCGACGGTCTCGTCGGTGAACGCGCGCAGGGTCTCGTCGAGCAGGTCGTCGGGGTGCCGGTAAGAATCGTGTCACCAGCCGCAAACCAGCCACCAGGGAGCGCGGGCGTCTCGGTGCTCCGATAGCCAAGCCGCCTGGGGATCGGGGGCTCTCATGTCAGTGCTCGTTCGCACCAGCCTTCTTTGGCCGGCGGGACATGGTGTCCTTCGCGAGGTATCCGTACACGGTGGAGCGAGGGACGCTGTATAGGGTTGCGATCTGCTGGACCGTCTTCTCTCGGGCGTCATAGAGCTGTTGGGCGAGGGCGGCTTGGTCCGGCGTCAGGCGGGCCCGCCGGCCGCCCATACGGCCTCGGGCCCGGGCGGAGGCCAGGCCGTCTTTGGTGTTGGCCACGATTAGCTCGCGCTGAAGTTCAGCGAGGACGGAGAGCATGCCGAACATCGCTCGTCCTTCGACAGTTCCAGTGTCGATCCCCTGCTCGATGACGTGCAGACCGATTCCTCGGGCGCGGAGGTCGGCGCCGAGCGTTACCAGGTGGAGCACGGAGCGCGAGAGCCGGTCGAGGCGGGTGATCATCAAGGTGTCGTCGGAGCGGAGCATCCGCATCACGATGTCGAACTGGGGGCGGGATGCCTTTGCTCCGCATGGCCCGATCGACGTAGATCTTGTCCTGATCGACGCCCTTGCGGCGGAGGGCATCGACTTGATGGTCGGGATTCTGGTCGGCCGACGACACACGGGCGTAGCCGAAGAGCATGTGTCGAGAACCTAGCTGACGTCACGTTCACCGACGTTGTATTTCGTAACGCGTTGTCGACGCCCGTCGGACGGGAGGTTGACCGGGCCGCGCAAGTGTCGGCAGACGTTCGTTTTTCGACAGGTCCGATGCCGCCCGGGGAGCCCATCTGGCTCGGCGACACTGGGGTGCCGGTAAGGAGCGTGTCACGAAGTGCCCATGTATGGCTCAGGGG
>JALYVP010000090.1 GCA_030853185.1 Actinomycetota bacterium
GTTCCCAAGCCCCACCGTCCACTGCCCCCGTCACCTGGCGCGGGGACATGCCCTCCGCCAACGCCTGGCTCCTGGTGATGACGCCGTGCTGACGGCCAAACAAGCCCGCTATCCCACTATCATATAGTTTCATGATGTTTCAGTCTAGCTTGCGCCTCTGACGCATCTGTCGCTGCGAACTGATGGGTGATCCAGCCCGCCACGGTGCTCTTTCACCCATCAGAACGTGCGGCTCCGGGTAGGCCGGCGCCCCGAGGGCCCGAGCCCCCTGGAAGGTCTCCGGATGTCCGACCCTCATTCGAGGACCCGGGTACGGTCGAAACCATGGGTTCCTACATCGCTCCCGGCGTCTACGAGATCGACACCCTCCTCGGTGGTTGGGAGAGGATGACCGCCGGCTACCTCATCGAGGGGCCGGCCCCGGTCCTGGTGGAGACCGGCAGCCAGAGCTCGGTGCCCGCCCTGCTCGCGGCCCTGGAGGACCACGGGGTGGCGCCGGGGCAACTGGCCGGGATAGCGGTGACCCACATCCACCTCGATCATGCTGGTGGCGTGGGCGATGTGGCCAGGGCCTTTCCGGAGGCGACCGTGTACGTCCACGAGCGGGGTGCCCGCCACCTGGCCGACCCCGAGCGGCTGATCCGCTCGGCGGCCCAGGTCTACGGGGACCTGCTCGACTCCCTCTATGGGCGGCTGGACCCCACACCGGTCGAGCAGATCCGGGTGCTGGAGGACGGTGACAACATCCCGATCGGCGGCGGCCGCAGCCTGACCAGCATCGACTCGCCGGGCCACGCCAAGCACCACCTGGCCCTCCATGACAGCGACAGCGGGATCATCTTCGCCGGTGACGCAGTGGGCGTCCGGCTGCCCGACAGCGGGGTGTTGCGCCCGGCCACCCCGCCGGCCGACTTTGATCTCGACCAGGCCCTGGCGTCGCTGCAGAAGTTCCGGGACCGCGATCCTCGGGGCCTGGCCCTGGCCCACTACGGGCTCCAGGCGGACCCGGCGGCCTTGTTGGAGGAGGCGCAGGACACCCTCCGGCAGTGGGCGGACGTGGCCGAGAAGGCGTGGCGGGAGCAGCGCGACATTGCCGAAGCGCTCGAGCAGGCGTTCGGCGACGCCCTCGGCGATGTTCCCCAGGAGCATCGTCAGAAGGTCGAGACACTCAGCGGCATCCATTCCAACGCGGCCGGGCTCAAGGTGTGGCTGGAGAAGACCAGGTCCGGGCCTCACAACGGTGACCGGTCCCACGCGGCTGGCGATGCGCCGGGAGGCCCATGTGCGGCTGATCGGAGGGGGATGGGCTGACGAGTTCGTCCACGCCATCTTGGAAGACGGCGGCGGGTCCGTTGTCTAGGCCGGCGCCGGCTCTGCTCCCCGCAGGTACTGGGTGTGATAGAGGTCGGCGTAGATGCCGCCCTTGCCCACCAGGGCGCCGTGTGTGCCTCGCTCCACGATGCGCCCCCCGTCGACAACCAGGATCTGGTCAGCGGCCTGGATGGTGGACAGGCGATGGGCGATGACGATGGAGGTGCGACCTTCGAGGGCCGCGGCCAGTGCCTGCTGGACGAGGAGTTCGGTCTCCGAATCGAGGTGGGCGGTGGCTTCGTCGAGGATGACCACGGCCGGGTTCTTGAGCAGCACTCGGGCAATGGCGACGCGTTGCTTCTCTCCACCGGAGAGGCGGTGTCCCCGTTCGCCGACGACCGTGTCGTAGCCGTCGGGGAGGGACTCGATCAGGTCATGGATGCGCGCCGCCCGGCACGCTTCGAAGATCTCCGCGTCGGTCGCCTCGGGGCGGGCGTAGCGCAGGTTGGCGCCGATCGAGTCGTGAAAGAGGTGGGCGTCCTGGCTGACCACGCCCATGGCGCCGGCCACGCTGGCCAGGGTCAGGTCGCGCAGGTCGGCACCGTCGAGGGTGATGGCCCCCTCGGTGACGTCGTAGAGGCGGGGGAGGAGTCCGGCAAGGGTGGTCTTGCCCGCTCCCGAGTGGCCGACAAGGGCGGTCATGGTGCCCGGCTCGGCAACAAAGGACACGTCCCGCACGACCCAGTCGTTGACTCGCACATCAGAGTCCGTTTCATCGAAGTCGGGGGTGGATGCGCTTTCCAGCGAGGCGATCGACACGTCCGACGCCGACGGGTAGCGGAACCAGATGTTGTCGGCCTCGATCCTTCCCCTTACCGGCTGGGCCGCGGGGACGGCACCGGGGCGGTCGGCGACCGCCGGCGGGGTGTCGAGGACCTCGAAGACGCGATCGAAGCTGACCGCGGCACTGAGAACGTCGACCCGGGTGGTGGCCAGGTCGGTGAGCGGGGAGTACAGCCGGGTGACGTAGGCGGCCAGGGCCACGACGGTGCCGACCTGCAGGGAGCCGGTGACGGCCTCGCGCCCGCCCAGCCAGTAGACGGCGGCGGTGCCGACGGCTCCCACGAGGGAGAGGGCGGCGAAGAGGTAGCGACCGATGAGGGCCAGGCGTATCCCGGCGTCACGCACCCCGCCGGCCCGGTCGGCGAACGTGGCGGCTTCCTGGTCGGGGCGGCCGAACAGCTTGACCAGGAGGGCGCCCGACACGTTGAACCGCTCGGTCATGGTGGCGCTCATGTCGGCGTTGAGCACCATCCGCCGGCGGGAGACCCGGGAGATGCGACCCGACATGAGGCGGTCGAGGACGATGAAGGGGGGCAGGACGAGCAGGGCCAGCGAGGTGATCTGCCATGACAGCACGAACATCGGGGCCAGGGTGGCGACGAGGGTCATGACGTCGGAGACGACCGAGGCGACGGTACCGACGGCGTTCTGGGCGTCGAGGACGTCGTTGGTCAGGCGGCTCATCAGCGAGCCGGTCTGGGTTCGGGTGAAGAATGCCACCGGCATGCGCTGCACGTGGTCGAACAGGGCGACTCGCAGGTTGTAGATGATTCCTTCGCCGATGACCGAGGCAAACCAGCGGTTGAGGAGGGTCAGGGCGGTGGTGGCCAGGGCCAGGCCGACCATGCCGGCCGCCAACAGGTCCACCTGCCCGATCTGGCGGTGGCGGATAGCTCCGTCGATGAGGCTCTTGACCAACAGGGGGGGCAGGGCTCCGACGCCGGCGGTGATGACGATGATCGCCAGATAGACGGCCAGCCGGGGCCGGTACGGGGCCAGGAATCGCCAGACACGCCCGAGCGTGGCCCGTTGCACCTTGGCGTTCTTCAGCTTCTCGGGGTCGGGACCCCCTCCTCGATATCCCCGCAACTGGACTCCCTGTTCGGCGGCCTCGTAATGATGTAATCGTTAACGGCGGGCAGGTGCCGTTTGTTCCCCCATCATGGACGACCGATCCGGCTGTGGGGTCACTCGCGCTCCCCTCCCGCCGGGCGCGCCAACCCTGCCTTCCGCCCCCAGGGGTGCTGACTCCGACCGTGGTGCTCTGCAGCTGTTCAGTGCCCTTCGGAGACCAGCATGGTGGCGCCACCGGTGGCGAAGTTGGCCACGTCGGCGCCGGCCGCTCCGCCCTCCGCCGACGTCATTGCCGCCCCCATGGCGTCGGCGTTGTCCCACTCCAGCTCCGCGATGAGGAAGTAGGGCGGGTCCTCGCCGGCCAGTCCGGGCAGGCACTTCCCCCAGGTGAAGCGCACCACGTCGGGGATGGCCTGGGCCAGCGGAGCGTGGGTGTTCTCATAGTGATCGAGAAACGAAGCGGTATCTTCGGGGTGACCGTAGAGCACGGTAAGTCTGACCATGGGCGTCACGGTACCCGCGCCTGTCCCGTCGGGACCGCCTACGCTCAGGCCGTTCGGATCGACGAGCCCGTTGCGACTGCCCGGACCTGACGACGCCCCTTGCCTCCGAATGGCCCGGGTTCCTGACCACGACCATCGCCAGCGCCATCGAGCGCATGGGGCCCGTGCGCGGTGCGGTCGCCCCGTTGGCGCCCGACGGCCCGGCCACCCGCGCCTTTCGCGACCTGTGGTGGGAGGTCGCCGCCCATCTCTGGGGTTGACTGGGGGGATGGACGTGACCCTGTCGGCTGCCACCGCCGGCGACACTGACGAGTTCATCGGGGCGGTGCGGGCCAGCCGGTCGTTGCACCGGCCGTGGATCGACCCGCCGGACTCCCCCGAACGGTTCGCGGCGTACCTCGAGCACGCCGCCCGTGAGGACCAGGCCGCCTACTTGCTGCGCCACTCGGGCTGCGGGGGTCTGGTCGGTCTGCTCAATCCTGCGGCCCAGATCGGTCGCGTGGCTCGCGATGCCGGAGTGCTGTTCCTCCTGGATGCCACCCAATCAGTCGGGCAGTTCCCTCTCGACGTCGGCGCTCTGGGCTGTGACCCTCTCACCGGTACGGGCCGCAAGTTCCTGCGCGGGCCGCGCGGCACCGGCCTTCTCTGGGTGCGCACCGCCGCGCTCGACCCGGACCCGGCACCTCGGCGCTCAGCTGCGCGACTGGCTCGACGAGCTTCCTGGGGTCTCCACCCACGAGCAGAGCCGGGGTGAACGTCACCACCACCGTCGCCGAGCCCGCCCAGTTCGACACCGAGGTTCGCCCGGTGCACCCACTCGTGCGACTTTCCCTGCTCTCCTACAACACCGGTGACGAGCTCGGTCGTACCGTCGACCTGATCGCCGGCCTCAGGTCGTGACCGAGGTACCCGTCACCCTCTGCGCCGCCGCCGCGAACGCCGGGTTCCCGGTCGCCACGGCCCCTCGCAGGCAGGCTTCGACCAGCTTGACCTGGTGGGGGTCTTGGCTGGTGACGGCGGCCCGGACCAGCTCGGCTTGACGCACCCCCACAGGGGCGGGGGCGTCGACCGGTCGGGTGGACCGGTACAGCCGGTTGTGCTCGGCGAGGACCTGGGCCAGGCCGCTGGCGACCGCGTCGGCAGGCATATGGGGAGCGAAGAGCTCGACGGCCATGGCGCCGGTGACCCCATGCAGTTCGACGATCCCGGGATGGGCGAGGTAGTGGCGCGCCCCGTCGGCGGCGGCACCGATGATCGCCAGGCGCAGGTCCTCGCCCACGTCTACCCGCACCACGGGGGCGCCGGGTGTGAAGCGGGAGGCCCAGTACCCGAGGGCCCGGGCCAGCTCGGCCCGGCGGGGTGAGGTGTCGGACTCGTCGATCGCCCGTACGGCATGGGCGGCGCGGATGGCGCCGTGGAAGAGGGCAACAGCCAGGCCTGGGAGCAACCTCGGAACCCATGCCGCGACCACAGAAGGCCAACCGTCGTCCTCGATCGCCCGCTGAAAGAACCCGATCCACTCGGGCAGGTAGCCGCGGTCGCCCAGGGCCTCCCGCCACTCGAAGTCACGGGGCACGACCGGATCGACGGGGGTGCCGCCGTAGCGGGCGAAGCGCCGGGCCCACCGGTCGAGCTCGTCGTCACACCCGAGAGCGGCCAGGGCCTCGCACGCCATGGGGCCGTGGTTGACGAAACCGTTGGGCAGCTCGAAGCCGGACGAGCCGAGACGGTCGAACGCGTCGTCCAGCGTGGTGGTGGTCGTCGGGTTGAGGCGGTCAAACGTCATGTCGAGAACCGTAAGACCTCAAGTTCACTTGAAGTCAAGGGATGGCGGCAGTGCCCGGCGCCGTCCGGTTGGGGCGGCCGCCGGCCGGCGTTGCCGTCGACCGTCATCATGCGTCAGAGGAAGAATGCCCCTGACCTGGGCGGAGGGGGTGGGATTTGAACCCACGGTACCCGGAGGTACAACGGTTTTCGAGATGGGCGGGAGGCTTCCGGAGGGGTTCGGGGCCGTTCGTCGCGGTCCGGCCGGCCTGCTGTTTCTTGGGTTGGTCGTCCGCCGACGTCCGGTCGGATTCGGGCTCGTTCAGCGACTCTGAGGGATGGAATGAGCGACGAAATCCAACGGTCGCGACCGTTGGATACCTCTGTTTCCGAACGCTGGGGGCAGCGAAGCTGTGGGACTCACCGTGCTCGGCGCACTCGAAGGAGCGCGGCGAAGGGCACGCTTTGGTCGACCAAGTACACCACCTGGAATCCCGACGGCAAGCGGTCGTCGTACAGCTCGACGCCGGCCAGGCTGCGACGATTGATCCGAGGTGGTCCGGCATCGATCCACTCCAAGAGGTCCGATGTGAGCGCTGCCCGCTCTTCATCCTCGAAGGCCTCGAGATCGTTCCATGCACGGTCGGTCAGGACACGCCAGCTCACGCCGGCCGGTAGGTCCGGTCACTCAGGTGGGCGAGAAGTGCGGCACGATCAATGAACCCTGGGAGGACCCCTGTGTCCGCATCTCGCCGGGTTGCTTCCACGATGCGTGCGATCTCGTCGTCGCCGACCTCGGCCCGCCAGTCGTCGAGAAGGCTGTTCTCGCCTTGGCGTTCCCCGTCATCCGTCGAACGAGGATCGTCAGCCATGAGCCCACATTAGGCGCCGGGCTCCTTGGCTGGGCACACAAACCCCACGTGGTGGCGAAACGGAGACCGGGCCGTCGAGGATCGGCGGTAGCTCGTCGGGATTGCCCTCGATCAAGCCGCCATCAGGCACGTCGTCAAGATCCAGGGGCTTGTCGTGCAGGTCCAGGGCCTCGTCGTCGTCGTCACCGGAGCCAGCCGCCTGCTCGAGACACCGGGGAGCTTGAGCACATCCGCATCGGACGGCGCACCCTCATCTGCCGGGCCGGGATGGAGAAGTCATCGAGGCCAACAGCCGCACCGGGCGCTTCTGACCACGATCCCGGTCGTAGAGTCCGACCGATGGACAGCCAGAGCACCGAGATAATCGGCCGCAACCTGTTGGTGTCCCAGCTTGTGCGGGACGGCTTGGAGGTGGCGCGGCCGGAGCGGGACCGGGGGGTGGACCTCGTCGCCTACCTGGATCTGGACGAGGCCGGGGGCGGGTTCGTGGCTGTGCCCATCCAGATGAAGGCGGCGACCAAGGCCACCTTCGGTATCGCCCGGAAGTACGAGAAGTTCAGGGGGATGCTCTTCGCCCACCTCTGGAGAGTCCACGAGCCCGAGCACGCCTGCACCTACGCCCTGACCTACATCGAGGCGCTCCAAGTGGCCGAGCAGATGGGCTGGACGGACACCGAGTCCTGGACCCTCAAGGACCGGTACGAGACGACCCACCCATCGAGGAGGCTGCTGGACCTCCTGGAGCCATACCTGATGCGGCCTGGGGACTGGAAGGGTCGGGTGACGGGGGTGGCCGGGAGTTTTTCCTAGCGGAGGCTGCCGCTCTAGGCCTGGTCGAGCTGGTCTACCAGGGGGTTGACCGGTATGCGCTTCCCCTTGCCGATGGGGACCCGCCCCCTGCACCACTCGGCCGTGGCCTGGCCGATGCGGAGCTTGATCTAGTAAAGGAGATCTGAACACGTGGTCCATCGGGCTGCAGGCCTTCCGGCACGTCGGGCGGCTTCCGTCCGGGCATCAGCGGGTAAGAGGCGGCGCCGAAGTGCCAGGCGTCGCCGCACATCATGGCGTGCCCTACGTCCACGAGCCCCCTCCTCCCTGTGTGCGCCTCTTGCAGAGGCCCGCAAAGGCCCCACGGCCTGAAGAGGCTCTCAGTCGATCGGAGTGGCTGCAACTCGGAGTGTTGGATGGGGCGACCGGAAGGAGAGCCGGCGCCGGCGCAGCCGGAAGCCGGCGGTCCCGGCCGACTCGGTGACGTACACCTGTCCGCGCCGCGACCACCAATCAGGTGTTGCCGTCGAGGTTTGAGAGGACGACGATCTAAAGGGTGGCTCACGGCGACCTGGCGGCATCTGCGAGTTCGTCCTTCTGCCTGGAGAGCCGGACGCGCGTCGGCGGTCGCAGCGGGTGCGAGTCAAGTCGGAGCGGTCGAATTGCTCGCGGCCGTGGTGCGTTCCCTGTAACACAGCACCTTCAAACAGCATCCTTCCTTGCTCGAGGATGGACGCTGTCCGCTACGAGGATCGGCCCTGTTCGCTGTGATCGTTCACCGTCGCGAGAACAGAACCAGGTCCAGCGAGCCCCCGACGACAACCGTCCTCCGAAGGAGGGCGGGCGTCAGCGACTCAGGTTGGCCTCAGAGGGCCCTCAGGCGGTCGCCAAGGCTTCATCGAGGTCGCTCCGGTCGATGACCAGACGAGCGGGGACCGTGACCACCAGTGCCTCATCGCTCTGTGCCAACGAGCGGGCGCCGACGACGGTCACCCCGATGAGGCGGCCGGTCCCATCGAAGCGCAAGGCGTGGCCTTCCGGCGACTCGTCGAAGTCCACGGCGTCGAGCGGATCACCGACGTGGAGGTAGAGGACATCGGCATCGACGTCGTAGTCGACATGATCGAAGGTTGTGGTTCCGATGGTGACCGTCACGGCATGGACCTCCGCAGGAAGGCGGTGACCATCCAACAACCCTGCTCTTTGTAGCTTACGACCACCTTGAGCCACCTCGCCCGGCGAGGCTGACGCAGCTCCAGGTAGTACCAGGCCTGGGTAGGCGATCGACTGGGGATCGTCCGGGTTGGTGAGGTGACGGCTTGGCGGATCGAAGACTCGACCGTGACCAACTCGGGATGTCCGGAGAGGATGTGCCTCCAACGCTCGTTGGTGAGATCTACCGAGCGGCCCTGCGGGTCCGTGACCGTCCAGCGACGTCCACCGGCCGAGGTAGAGCTCACTCTGCAGCCGGCCGAACCGGTCGGAAAGCGATGCGCCCCATGACCTCGGCTGCCTGGCGGTCGGTGGCCTCGAGGAAGTGGGCGTAGGTCTTGAGCGTGATGGCCGGGTTGGCATGACCCAGCCGTCCGGCGATGGTCCGCACGTCCATGCCGGCGCCGGCCAGGGTGGTGGCGGCGAAGTGGCGGAGGTGGTGGAAGTCGAGGTCGGTGAAGCCGAGACGGTTGCGGACACCTCGGAAGGCGTCGGTGACCCGGTTGGGGCGGTAGGGAACGGCGCACACCGGGTCCTGTGACCACACATAGGCATCGGGAGCCACGGCGAGTCCGCACAGACCCGCTCGGGCGGTCATCCGCTCGCGTTGCCCAGAAAGAGCAGCCACGGTGGCCGGGTCGAGCGAGATCCGCCGGGAGCGGTGGGTCTTGGGGTCCTTCTCGGTCACGCCCTGGGTGGTGTCGGTGATCGACCGGCGCACGGTCAAGGTCGCACCCGAGAGATCGATGTCGGTCCACCGGAGGCCGCACAGCTCGCCTCGTCGGCATCCGGTGGTGGCGGCCACGAAGACCATGCCGGCCAGGTCGTGGTCGGTTCGGTCCATCTCGGCGATGAGGGCGACGATCTGGTCGGGTGTCGGCGGCCGGATCTCTCGGTTGGGCACCGGTGGCGGGCTGGCCCGGTCGGCGGGGGAGCGGTCGATCCAGCCCCACTTGACGGCCTGGCACAGTGCTGTCGACAGGGCGGCGTGGCAGTGGCGGATGGACACGCGCGACAGCCCGTCGGCCAGCAGCGCCCGGTAGAAGGCGTCCAGGTGAGCCGGGGTCAGCTTGCGCAGCTCGACCGATCCCAGACCTGGTCGCAGGCGGGCCTTGATCAGCGACCGATAGCCGTCGATGGTCTTGGGCGTTCGGCCTTGTGCCGACAGCTGGTCGACCCAGGCATCGAGCAGGAACGAGCGTCTGCCCCGTCCCCGAGTGGTGGCCGTCGGCCACCTCGCCGGCCAGGCGGGCCAGCGCCGCGTCGGCCTGGCGCTTGCCGCCCCGGAAGGTCCGGCTGACCTGTCCGTAGCGACCCGTGAGGGGATCGCGGCCGGTGCGGACCCGCAGTTCCCACACCCCAGGCTGGCGCTCCCGGAGGGTTCCCCTCATGGAGCCTCAGGGTATCCCTCACCGGTGACTCTGAGGGATTTGTGAGGGATACCCGGGCCGCCGCAGAGAGAAGGCCAGAGGCAGAAAGTGCCTCTGGCCTGGGCGGAGGGGGTGGGATTTGAACCCACGGTACCCGGAGGTACAACGGTTTTCGAGACCGTCCGATTCGGCCGCTCTCGCACCCCTCCTCGGCTCGCTGATGGTACTACGGGACGGTTGGGGCCGTCCCCGCCCGGCGGGTGGCGAACCACGATCGCAACAGCTCGGACGCCTCCTCGGCCCGGACGCCGGCGGTGACGGCGATCTCGTGGTTGAGGCGGGGGTCGACGCAAAGATTGTAGAGAGATCCGCAGGCCCCCGCCTTGGGGTCGGGGGTGGCGAAGACCACGCGGGCGATGCGGGCGGCGACCAGGGCGCCGGCGCACATGGGGCACGGTTCGAGGGTGGCATAGACCGTTGCCCCGCCCAGCCTCCAGGAGCCGATCGCCGCCGCCGCCCGGCGCAGGGCCAGGATCTCGGCGTGGGCGGTGGGGTCGAGGGTGGCCTCCTTGGCGTTACCGGCGGCGGCGACCAACCTTCGGTCGACCACGACCACCGCGCCGACAGGCACATCACCGGCGTCGCCGGCCGCCCGGGCCTCGGTCAGAGCAGCGACCATGGCTTCGTCGTCGGCTGCGGCCTGGTCGGCCGGTAGGCCGGGGTCGTCCACGCGCTGCACCGTAGCGGCCGTGCCCCCCCTGTGCGATGATGGCAGGAATCGGACGAAAGCCGTCGAACTGTTCGATCAGTGACACGGCACAAAGACGCTGCAACGGGATCTTCTACCGATCGACACGTCGTTCGGGCGGCGCTGGGGCCGTCCGGGCGTCATGCCGCCTACGGTCTGGTCCCATGCGCTGGACCGTGCACGGCGAGACCGTCCTCTACGAGTCGCCCTGGGTCGCTCTCCACCCCGCCGATGTGGAGTTGCCCGACGGCCGGCGTCGGGACCACCACCTGGTACGACTACCCGCCCCGGCCGCCGGGGTGGTGGTGATCGACCCCGGCAGGGGCGTCTTGCCGCTGGGGCGGCACCGGTTCATCACCGACGGCTGGGGCTGGGAGATCCCGGCCGGACGGGTCGAGGCGGGCGAGTCGATCCCGGTCGGCGCGGCCCGCGAGGTGGAGGAGGAAACCGCCTGGCGCCCCGGGCCACTGCGCCCCCTCACGGCGTACCACCCGTCCAACGGCCTCTCCGACCAGACCTTCCATCTCTTCGCCGCTTCGGGATGCTGCCGTGACACCTTCGAACCTCGGGGCCACGGTGCCCAAACACACTCCTTGTCACCTTTGTCCCGAACCTGCAGGTCAGCAAGCCGCCCTCCGATCAATCGGGGCCCATGAAACCGCCCCCGATCTGCCTCGGCGCGCCTTGTTGGGGAAAAGTTCATGTGCTTATCTGGTGCCCACGATGCCAGTGACTGATGACACATTGACATGTGACATGATGTCCGGTTCCACGGGTCGTCCGGTCGGAAAACGGGGCGGTGAGGGTCTGTGACCGCGGTCGCCAAGGTCGAGCATGCGACCAACAAGATGTTCCGGAGCCTCGGAGACTCCACCCGTGGCTCCGCCGTCTCGTTCGGTGCGCTGGTCTCGCTGACCCTGGATGGCTTGGGCGCCATCCCCGGCAGCATCATCCGTCGCCGCTTCTCCTGGTCGGAGGCCATCGACCAGGCCTGGTTCCTGGTGTCGGTCTCGCTGCTGCCCACCCTGCTCATCGCCCTTCCGTTCGGTCTGGTGCTGGTCCTCGAGGTTGGCAGCCTGGCCAACCAGATCGGGGCGCCCTCGTTCGTCGGGGCCGTCGATGCCGTGGGCACCGTGCGAGAGGCAGCCCCGATCATCACCGCCATCGTCCTGGCCGGCGCCGGCGGATCGGCCATCGCCGCCGACCTCGGGGCCCGCACCATCCGCGACGAGATCGCCGCCCTGCAGGTGATGGGCATCGACGAGGTGGAGCGCCTTGTCGCCCCTCGGGTGCTGGCCACCGTCTTCGTGT
>JALYVP010000362.1 GCA_030853185.1 Actinomycetota bacterium
TGGCAGCCGCCGGGCGGACCATCAGGCGGACCCGGATGGGGATGCCGGCGGCGTCGCTGGCGCAGGCGGCGACCACCGGCAGGTAGCGGTCCTCGACGCGGTCGCGCACCGGGACGCTGGGAGCGCTCAGCATCAGGACATCACCGTCGACATCCACGGGGAGCAACTCGGCCAGCCACGTTCGCCACGTGGCCTCCGAGACCTGGTCCCGGAGGTGCTCTGAGGTTGCCTTCCACA
Organism: Actinomycetota bacterium; assembly: GCA_030853185.1. Lineage (GTDB taxonomy): Bacteria > Actinomycetota > Acidimicrobiia > Acidimicrobiales > Palsa-688 > JALZAH01. Next base: position 238 of record JALYVP010000362.1, read on the forward strand.
GCGATTGTGGGTCGCTCACTTGGACATCTTCTCTTCTGATCCGCCTCTTTCCACAGGGTGGTCCACAAGGTGTGGAGAACACGGCCCGGGTGGGCGGGCTGCGGTTGGCAGGCCGCTCATCCGCAGGGAAGAAGCCGGATCTCCTGGTCGCTGATGACTGCGACGCAGTTCCGAGAAGCTAGCACCGCCGCGGCCGCCCTCGTGCTGGATCCACCCGGCCCGGTGCCTCCCGGAGGATGATCGACCTCGCCGTGGGGCATCATGTGGGGCATGGCAACCCGTCGGCGGGACGCGCCGCCCGAAGACCCCTTCGCCACCATCGGGTGTGTCGACGTCGTTCCCATCGGCGCCGGCGGGTCCAGCCTCGTCTACCGGGCCCGCCAGCAGGCCTTCGACCGGCTGATCGCTCTCAAGGTCCTGTCCATGCCGCTGACCGATGAGCGGGCCCGGCGCCGCTTCGAGCGGGAGCTGGCCCTGGCCGGGCGGCTCACCGGCCACCCCAACGTGGTCACGGTCTTCGCCAGCGGTTTCTTCGGCGACGGGCGGGCCTACGTGGAGATGGAGTACTGCCCGGGAGGTTCGTTGGCCGACCGTCTGGCCGCCCAGGGTCCCCTCCCCATTCGTGACGTGGTCAGCATCGGGGTGAAGATCGCCGGTGTCCTCGAGTTGGCCCGCATGGCGGGCATCGTGCACCGCGACGTCAAGCCGGCCAACGTGCTGGTCACCCGGTTCGGCGAGCCGGCACTGGCCGATTTCGGCATCGCTATCGTCTCGGGCGAGATGACCGGGACCACCCAGGCCCTGACTCCCGTCCACGCCGCTCCCGAGGTGCTCGAGTCCCGGGGGGCGGGCCCGGCCGCCGACCAGTGGTCGCTCGGCTCCACCCTGCACACGTTGCTGGCCGGGCGGGCCCCATTCGCCAGCGGTGAGGAAGAGGGGCTGCTGGCCGGCATGCTGCGCATCCTCAACGACCCGGTGCCGGTCATTCCCCGCCCGGATGTGCCCGAGACGCTGCGGTCCGTGCTCGCTCGAGCCATGAGGAAGCTGCCCGCGGACCGCTGGGCCTCGGCGGCCGAACTCGGTGCGGCTCTCCAAGAGGTTGAGCGTCGAGAGGGGTGGCCGGTGACGACCATGCCCACCGAGGAGGTGGCCGAGACCCGCTACCCCTCGGCGGCCGACGGCGCCACCGCGCCGGACGGCCTGGGCGGCGCCACCGGCCCTGGCGGCGCCGGGACCGGCTTGGGTGGCGGCGTTCTCGATCCGGGGTCCACGCAGTCGGCGCCCTCCCCGCCGGCGTCCTCCCCGCCGGCGTCCTTCCCCGGCGCGCCGCCCCGGGAGGGAACCATCTGGCCCCGCCCTGAGCCCGCCAGCCACGCCGACCCGTCCCGCTCCCCTTTCGCTCCACCTGAGGGTCAGCCCGATCCACCGGATGGGAACACCGTGCGGTGGGACCGCCGAGTGGGACCTCACTCGACCGCCTCGGCGCCGGTCAGCGACTCGGGCCCGGATGGCCCCGGCGGACCCGGGCCCAGTGTGCTCGGGCCCAGTGTGCTCGGGTCCGGTGTGCTCGGGTCCGGTGTGCTCGGGTCCGGTGTGCTCGGGTCCGGTGTGCTCGGGCCCGCTGACCCGGGCGCCCCTGCATCGCAGGTCCCGTTCGTCGCCCCCGACGCCCCTCCGGGGGAGTCCACCCAGTATTGGAACCGGTCCCGACGGACGCCGGCCATCGATGTGGCGCCGGTGCTCGAGGAGAATCGTTCCCACCTCAAGCTGTGGGCGGCCGGTGCCGGTGCGGCCGTGGTGATCGTCGCCATCGTGGTGGCCCTCCTCGTCACCCGTTCCCCGGCCCGCCCCCGCGTCACCAAGAACACCGTGACGCCCCCGGCCAACCCCCAGCCCAAGCAGTACCAGCCGGTGGGCCTGTTCGTGAAGGACGAGTCGGGCACCACGGCCACTCTGGGGTGGAAGGACCCCAGCAACGGACGGTTCCCCTACGTCGTCCAGGTCGTCGGTTCGCTCACCGTGCAGAACACCAACACCTCCACCCAGACCGTCATCGCCGGCCTGGACGCGACCAAGGGGTACTGCTTCGACGTCGGTGCCGTCTACGCCTACGGGTCGCCCGCGGCGTACGCCGCCCCGGTGTGCATCAGAGGGGCGACGGCCGCCCCCACGCCTCCATCCACGCCGGCATCGGTGCCGCCGGGGTCGGTGCCTGCGGCCAAGCCCTCCGGCTGACATCCGATTTCAGGGGGTGCGCCTGGCGCCGGCGAGACGGTCGTTGCGCCGGGGCCCGCCGGTGGCCAGATAGCGGATCCGCAACCCGGCGGGAACGGCCTGGCGCAAGGCGATGACGGCGGTGTCGCTCATCTCCCACGCTGCGCTGGCCGAGGTGTCGTCGCTCGCCCCGGCGTACACGCTGAGATCGACCAGGGAACCAAGGGAACGGATCGGTGCCTCGGCGTCGCCCGCCGCCTTGCGGGCCTCGACGGTGACCTCGGTCGGGGTCAGGGCGGAGACAGACGTGTCGAACGGGGCGAGAGCGTCGAGGACCTCGGCCCATGCCCCGGTGATGCGCTCGGCTGGATCCCGAGTGGGATCTCGGCGCCGGGACCGCCGCCGGCGGCGGACCAGCAACCGGGCGCCGACCAGGCCCCCGAGGGCGACGACGATCACCACCGGGATGGCCACCAACCACCACGCCGCCGAGGTGTGGCCGCGGCTCTCCTGTCCCCGCCCGGGGCCGTGCTGACCGTTGGGGGCGGTGGACCCCGGCGAGTTGGCCACCGTGTTGCGGACCTGGTTGAGGCCGCTGTTGTTCTTGCTGACCGTGGTCGACGGCGCCGACGCCCCGGCCGAGGATCCGTTGCTCGATG
>JALYVP010000363.1 GCA_030853185.1 Actinomycetota bacterium
GGTGGGGGGCGGCTGCAGCTCGGCTTGACCACCGCGAACGGCGCCCAACCCACAAGTCCCGCTGAGTGTTACACCCCCCGCCTAGCGTGGGGGAAGCGAACACGAACGACGGAGGTCTGTGGATGGGATTGCGACGATCGAAGGAGGAGAAGTACGAGCGGGCCGAGGCTGCGTTGGCCAAGGCCCATACGGTGGCTCGAAGGCGTCGAGGAGCACTGTGACAAGGTGCTCGCGGGGAAAGGACCCGGTGGTCTGTGGGCGTCAATGAACAACTCGGGCGACGAACGCCGGAAGCGAGCCAAGCAAGGGATGGAGTCGGCTGAGGCCAATGTCCGTACCGCCCTCAGGGACCGGAATCTGGCCGCTGCCCGCCTCGGGCTTCCACCCGTTGACGGGTCAGGTCAGGAGATCGCCCGCCCGCCTTCACCCCAGCCGCCGGTAGGGCCACCGGAGCCGGCTAGCGGTCCTAGCGGGGCGGTACCGCTCAGGCCCCCACCTGACCTCGACGAAGCTGTCCCCACCCGCTGGCTCGGCCCGCCGCCTTCGCCCCCGCTTCCCCCGTCGGCGCCAGCGAGCTCGTCGGATCGTCGGCACTCGGAGCCGCCCCTCTGGGCAAACCCCGAAGCATGGTCACCACCGGAGCCACCCCAGCCGCCGATGTGGGCGCCTCTCGGTGGCACCCCAGCCCCACCGGGACCACCACGGTGGTCGCCTCCTGGGTCACCTCCCGCCCTGCGGCCCAACATTCGCTTCTTGGACCCGTTCCCCCCCGAGCCGCGGAAGCGGGAACCGGACTGATCGAATGTCCCTGAGACGGCTGATGTTCGTGGTGGTCGCCGTGGTGGTGGTGTTGGTGGCTATCGATCTGCTTCGGCTGCCTGTTGTGGCGCAGTACCTGGCGATCGTTCTTGTGGTCGCCGTCATCGCCCGCCGCCGGCTCATCAAGACCCTGGCCAAGCTGGTGAGCCGTTACCGGGCTCGCATGGGTCGGACGGCTGCGGTTAGGGCCGCGGAGGAGCAACACGTCCGGGACCTGGAGATAGCCGCCACCGACCTGCTGGGCCGGGTCCTGGTCGGCACCGAACGGTGGCTGCCGGTCGGCCACATCCGCGAATGGTCACCGGACCGCCATATCGTCACCGACGAGCCGGCCGGGACCGACTCCCACGTCCTGGCGCTCGGCCCCACCGGCTGCGGCAAGACCCGTCGCCTCTTGGCCCCCCTCGTGTATCGGTGGGCCGGCGGGCCGATCCTGGCCCTGTCGACCAAAACCGACCTCGCCGCTTTGGTGGCGTGGTCGAGGACCGCCCTGGGCCAGCCCGTCTACGGCTGGGACCCCACCGGCCGGGCCAAGCTTGACCAGGTGCCGGGCGTCAAGGCGGTGTCGTGGGATCCGCTCTTGGAGCTGTCCGACCCTGACGACGCCATCTACCTGGCCGACCAGATGCTGCGCTCCTCGGGGCTCGACTCCGGCGACAGCGGCACCTACTGGGCCGCGCAGGGCGGCATCCTTCTCGCCGGGCTGTTGTGGTCTGCCCACCGCCGGGCCAAACCGACCGGCTGGGTCCTCGACCAGGCTTTTGGCGGTGCCGAGGTCTGGGCCGACCTCCTCGACGACCTCGAAGGCACCTCCCTGTCTGCCCCTCTGGCCGGGCTGGTGTCCTCCGCTGCCGGTGACGGCGGCCGCCGGGTCGATTCCACAGCGGGCACCGTCCAGGCTGCGCTCGCCGCCTGGCGGCTGAAGTCGCTTCGTTCGAACCAGGCCATCCCTCTGCCCATGGACCGTTGGGCCGCGGAACAGGCTTGCCTGTTCGTGGTGTGTCCCACCGATCAGGCCCGCACTCTGGCCCCGGTCATGGTCGCCCTCGCCCTCGCCGCCGCCGCGGTCGCCGCGCAGCGCCGAGGCCGTCGTGCTCACGCCCTGTTCGCCTTCGACGAGCTAGCCAACATCGCTCCCCTCCCTGATCTGCCCGCCTGGCTCACCGAGCTGCGCTCCTGGGGAGTCACCATCGCCGGTGCCATCCAGGCCTGGGGTCAACTCGAAGCGTGGCGTGACAACACGGCCACCATGCGCCAAGCGTGGCCGTGGCTCGCCCTGTTCCCCGGTGTCTCCGATGGTGACCTGATCCGCTCCGTTTCCGCCGCGGCCGGCGACCAGCTCGTCACCCGCCACTCCACCACCACCGGCACCACCCGAGGCCAAACCGCCGGCACGTCACGCTCGGGCACCCATGAGCACCTCTTGGCCACCGGCTGGGGCAGCCACCGCGACAGCTCCTACACCGCGTCCAGCTCGATCACCTCCTCCCAAAGCTGGGAACCGGTCCTGCGTTCCGAGAACGTCGTCGGCGCCCTCCAGCACGGCCAGGTCCGTCTCATCGGCGCCGACCGCACCCCCGTTCTCACCCCCGCCGACACCACCGACATCGACCAACTCATGGCCCTCGACGCCGCCCGACGAGTCGAAGCCATCAGCACCGGCACCCAAGCTGCCGGAGCGGATGCCTAGGAAGTTGGAGCGTCACTTACAGACCTACAGATGTCTGTAGCTCTGGTAGGTAGGCGTCGAGTGCTTCTCGGCCCAGCTCGGAGAGGCGCTTGTTCGTCCGGAAGGCTTCGGCCTTGAGACGGCCATACATCTCGTCGGACAGATCCAAGGTGACTCGGCGTGGGTAGGGGTTCGGTTTGACGACCTCGGCGTGGCTGACTGGGACCGGCCTGGCCCCGGTGGTGCTCTCTGGAGAGGCGACTGGCCGACGACGACCGACTCTCGGGCTTTCAGTCACGGCACGTCCTCGAGGAGGTCGATGGGGTAGACCAAGGCTCGAGTAGCTCCTTGATCTGTTGGGCGGTCAGGTCGTAGCCGTAGGCGTTCTTCATGACGGTCTGGCCCCAAGCGATCGCCAGGGCCTCTCGCTGAGGGATTCGGGTGTCGAGGACGGTCACCTTCTCGTCGGCGAGGGCCTGGACGGTGGCGGCCAAGGACCTAGTACCGGTCCGGATTCGGGCCAACAGGACCACCGCAGGCGTGCCGAGGCTGGCCGCTAGGTCGAGTGTCGGCCAAGTCCGATCCATGTCCGCCGCGGTGCTGGCCGTCGGGACCACGAC
>JALYVP010000364.1 GCA_030853185.1 Actinomycetota bacterium
TTGTCCTTCAGGGCGATGGGTACGCCGGCGAGGGGCCCGGGGTCGCCGCCCTCGGCCACGGTGCGGTCGACGGCGGCCGCCTCGGCCCTGGCCGCTTCGGTGGTCACCAGGTTGAAGGCGTGGATGGCTCCCTCGTCGGCGGCCACGCGGGCCAGGTGTTCCTCGAGGACATCGATGGCCCGACGGTCGCCGGTGCGGACCGCCGCGGCGATGGCCAGGGCTTGGGGGAATGGGGTTTCGGGGAATGGCTTCGGTGTCGAGCTCACGGCGCCTCCCCGAGGATGCGGGGGACGCGGAAACGATCCTGCTCGGCGGCCGGCGCTTGGGCCAGGACCTCGTCCCGGTCGAGGGAGGGGCGGACGACGTCGTCGCGCAGCACGTTGACCAGCGGGATGGGGTGGGCGGTGGGAGCGACCCCCTCAGTGTCGAGGGCGGCGACATCGGCGGCGTGGCCGAGCACGGCGGCCAGCTGCTCGGTGTAGCGCTCCAGCTCGTCGTCGGTGAGCGACAGCCGAGCCAGGCGCGCCACATGGGCCACGTCGTCGGTCGTGATCGGGGGCGTCATGGACGTCATGGTAGGCGGGGCGGGCTGCGCTACGGTCGGCTCGCCCGAAGGGACACCGACGACGACGAGGGGTTGCATCTGTGGCGAAGTACGCGTTCTTGAGCGACGAATGGGTGAGCGAAGCGCACAAGATTCGAGCGGAGTACCAGGATCGGACACCGGAGATCCCCATCCCGGTGAAGATGAACCTGATCGTCAAGGACGTGCCTTTCGGGGACGGTGCCGTGCAAGCGCACCTGGACACCACCGCCGGGCACCTGGATCTCGATGTCGGCCACCTCGACGGCCCCGACCTGACCATGACCGTGGACTACGTCACCGCCCGGGCCATCCTCGTCGACGGCGACCCTCAGGCGGTCATGACCGCCTTCATGGGGGGCCGGATCAAGGTGGATGGCGACATCACCAAGCTGCTGGCCCTGCAGTCCGCCGGCATCGTCGGAGGGGCGGACCCGCTCGGTGGCGAGATCGCCGAACGCATCAACGCCATCACCGAGTAGACGGGCCGGGCGACAGGGCCCTGGCGCGACCGGGCCGTGTCGAGGAACTGCTTGACCTTCACGCAACGTCAACCTTTAGCGTCGGAGGAGCCGGAAAGACCGGCTGAGCTCATCAGGCGCAGGAGGCAAGAGGCGTGCCCTGGTCGATCGTGGAGGTGGCCCGAATGTCGGGGGTGACGTCCCGGACGCTTCGTCATTACGACGACATCGGACTGCTGCCGCCGGCGGGCATCCGCACAAACGGCTACCGGTACTACGAACAGGGCGATCTCCTCCGGCTGCAACAGATCCTCGTGCTGCGAGAGCTCGATCTGGGGTTGAGCGAGATTGCCGCGATCCTCGATCGGGAGCGCGACCAGGTCCAGGCCCTCCGGGGCCACCATCAGGGATTGCTGAGCGAGCGCAACCGGCTGGGACGGGTGGCCGACACCGTCGCCCGCACCATCGCTGAGCTCGAGAGCAGGCAAGGAGTACGAGCCATGACCAAGATCAACCGGCCGGAGAACCTCTTCGAGGGCTTCGACCCGACCGAATACGACGCCGAGGCACGCGAACGCTGGCCCGGGCAGTGGGAGACCTCCAAACAGTTCACCGACACGCTCACCGCCCAGGACACGGAGCGGATGCAGAGAGAAGCCACGGCGGCGATGATCCGCATGGCCGAACTCATGGCGACCGGTACCGACGTAGGCACCCCGGCCGTGCAGGCTGAGGTCGAAGCCGCCTACCAGGCGCTGTGCCAGATGTGGACGCCGAGTGCTGAGGCCTTCAAGAACCTGGGTCAGATGTACGTCGACGAGTTCACGGCGACCTACGACAGCATCGCCCCCGGCCTCGCCGAGTACTACCGCGACGCCATGGCCGTCTATGCCGACACCCGACTCACCTGATCCGCCACGGGGTGCCGGGGACCGCAGACCCCGGAGGACTGAGGGGGGCGACGGGCACCGGCGGTGGCTGGGGATCACCGCAACACCCGACGCCCTCCTCAACCCTCGAGGGCACCCTCAGTGTAGGCCACCCATCGACTCCCGAAAGGGCTGATCGCCGGGCCCAATCGGGCCTGATCCGGCGCCAAACCGGTCAAACCGGCCCCTCGTGTCTGCCGGCAGCTAGTGGGTGAGGATCTGGACCGCGGCGCCCCGATGGGCACGGGTCCCCGCCGCCGGGGTCGTCCCACTCGCCGGCGCCGTCGGGTTGCCGGTCACCCCGCTGACCGAGAACCCGGCTCCGCTGAGGGCAGCGCTGGCCGCCGCCACCGTGGTGCCGCCCACCGGAGGCACGGTGACCAGGTCCGGCCCCTTGGACACGTCGACCACGACGGTGTTGCCGATCGGTGCCGGGAACCCGGCACCGGGGTCGGTGCCGATGACCTCGCCGGCCGGCACCGTGTCGGAGAACGCCTGGCTCTCCGTGGACGCCAGCCCCACCGCGGTGAGGGTGGCCTGGGCCCCGCTGAAGGAGCCGGCGCTGGTTCCGCTCAGGCTGGGGACGGGCACGGTCGGCTTCCCGGAGGAGACGACCAGGTCGACGCTCCGGCCCGGCACCAGGGTCCCGTGGTCGGGCCTGGCGCTGATGACATAGCCCTTGGGCACGGTCATCGACGGCGCCGGGGTCACCGCGCCCACCTTCAGGTCGGCAGCGGTCAGGGCGGTGGTGGCGTCGGCCAGCGACCTGCCGACGACGGCCGGCACGGAAACGGGCCGCCGTCCCTTGGACAGCGTGACGGTGACCGAGGAGCCTTCACCGACCCGGCCGGACGCGGGCCGCTGGTTGATGACCGTGCCCGCCGAAGCGGTCGGGTCGTAGGCCTGGCTGCCGATCCGCAAACCGACGTGGAGGGGGTGAAGGGCCTGGCGAGCGACGATCTGGCTGTCCCCCTGCAGGGACGGCACCGGGTGGGTGGGTCGGGGCCTGACCGCCAGAGCGATGCCCAACGCCGCCACCACCACGATGGCGACGGCCACCACGATCGCCCGCCGCCGGCGCCGGGGTCGGCCGCCGCCGGGGGCACCGGTCCCGGCACCGGCGTCGGGACC
>JALYVP010000091.1 GCA_030853185.1 Actinomycetota bacterium
GTGCCGGTCCACCGTGAAGCGGTGGTAGGCGTTGCGCTGGGGCCGGTTTCTCACCGGATCCCATTCGGGGAGGAGGCGACCCCAGACCCCCAGCTGATCGAGCGCCTCGATGGCGCCGATGGCCGGGTGGCCGGCGCCCAGCACCCGGACGAAGGCCCGGAGCAGGTCGGGTGGCCACGGCCCGACCGTGTCGGGGGTCAGGGCGGCCAGCCGGTCGAGACTGGTGCGGGCCACGGGCAGGTCGAGCTCGGCCGAAGCGGCCCCCGCCCGCAGGGCCAGGGACGGGTCGGCGGCCGGGTCGGCGTCGGTCGTCAACGCGATCTCGTCGTCGCGGCGGACCAACCCCGGCTCGAGAGGCCGGTCCCCCGAGCCGCCCCGCCCCCGGGGGCCCCGCAACCATGACCCGACCCGGCGCCAGCCGTCGTCGCTGGCCCACGCCAGCGTGCGGGCGGCGTCGGCCACGTCCGCCATCAGGGCGTCAGCGTCGGCTTTGCCCAGCGCGGCGGTGACCACGTCCTGATCCTGGAGCAGCAGGGTGTTGCTGGCCCGGCCGGTGGCCCGCTGCAGCTCCACCCGGGCGGCGGCCAGGACGTCGGCGGCATCGCCGAGCGACGGGTCGTTGGCCACGCCCGCCAGCACCGGGCTCACCGCCGCGGCGGCGTCGAGCAGGCGCAGATCCCGAATCCCACCGCGCCCCTCCTTGAGATCCGGCTCCAGGAGGAACGCCACGTCGCCATGGGCCTGGTGGCGTTGCCGGGCCAGCTCCGCAACCTGGGGGAGCCACGTGCCGACCCGCCGGCGCCACTGATCCAGCGCCGAGGCGATGACCTTGGCGGCCAGATCCCGGTCCCCCGCTACGGGGCGGGCGGTCAGCAGGCCGAGGGCGACCTTGAGGTCGCTGTCGACGGCCGAGCGGACCTCCTTGGGGTTGCGCACGCTGTAGTCGAGCGGCACGCCCTCGTCCCAGATCGGGTACCACAGGCCGTTGGCGACGTCGGCGACGTTGGCCGCGTTGGCGCTGCGCCCCTTCCGGTCGTGGACGAGCAGCAGATCGAGGTCGCTTCCGGGCGCCAGCTGCCCGACGCCGTACCCACCGACGGCCAGGAGGGCGAGGTCCTGGCCGTCGCCGGCGGTGACCTCGTCGAACAGCTGGCCCAGCCAGTGGTCGCACCCGGTTGCGTAGCGGAGGCACCAGGCGGTGCCGGTCAGGGACCGGTCGGCCACCAGGCCGTGGCGGCGCGAGCGCAGGGTCGGCACCGGGGGCACCGCGACAAGCGTAGGCCGTCGGTGGGCAGCTGCTCCTCCGGTCGGGAGAACACGGGGAAGCCTGGTGCAGGGCGCAGGGCGCGAGGCACCGAAGCGGTCGAGGAAGATTTTCTGAGTCATAGACACTCAAGTTTGTTACAGTGATCCTCGTTCATCGTTCGAGAAGGAGGGCTCATGCCCAAGGCTGTCGGCATTGATCTTGGTACCACCAACTCGGTGGTCAGCGTCTTGGAAGCGGGGGAGCCCACGGTCATCCCCAACGCCGAGGGCGCCCGGACGACCCCATCGGTCGTCGGCTTCTCCAAGTCCGACGAGGTTCTGGTCGGCGAGGTGGCCAAACGGCAGTCGATCACCAACCCGGACCGGACCATCCGGTCGGTCAAACGCCACATGGGTGAGAACTCCTGGAGCGTCGACATCGACGGCAAGAAGTACAACCCCCAGGAGATCTCCGCCCGCATCCTCCAGAAGCTGAAGCGGGACGCCGAGAGCTACCTGGGCGACACGGTCACCCAGGCCGTGATCACCGTACCGGCGTACTTCGACGACGCCCAGCGGACCGCCACCAAGGAGGCCGGCCAGATCGCCGGCCTCGAGGTGCTGCGCATCATCAACGAGCCGACCGCGGCCGCTCTGGCCTACGGCCTGGACAAGGAAGAGGAGCAGACGGTCCTCGTCTTCGACCTCGGCGGTGGGACCTTCGACGTCTCGGTCCTCGAGATCTCCGAGGGCATCTTCCAGGTCAAGTCGACCAGTGGCAACACCCATCTCGGGGGTGACGACTGGGACCAGCGCGTCATCGACTGGCTGATCACGTCGTTCAAGAACACCGAGGGCGTCGACCTGGGCGCCGACAAGATGGCCGTCCAGCGGTTGAAGGAAGCCGGCGAAAAGGCGAAGATCGAGCTGTCCTCGGTGGCCGAGACCACCATCAACCTGCCTTTCATCACCGCCACCAGCGAGGGCCCCAAGCACCTGGACCTGAAGCTGACGAGGTCCAAGTTCCAAGAGCTCACCGCCGACCTGGCCGACGCGTGCAAGGGCCCCTTCGAGCAGGCCATCGCCGACGCCGGACTGACCACCGACAAGATCGACCATGTGGTGATGGTCGGCGGTTCGACACGCATGCCGGCCATCCACGACCTGGTGCAGGCGATGACCGGCAAGGAGCCCCACAAGGGTGTCAACCCCGATGAGGTGGTCGCCATCGGTGCCGCCATCCAGGCCGGCGTCCTCAAGGGCGAGGTCAAGGACGTGCTGCTCCTCGACGTCACCCCGCTGTCCCTCGGCATCGAGACCAAGGGCGGGGTCATGACCAAGCTGATCGAGCGGAACACCACCATCCCCACCCGGCGCTCGGAGGTGTTCACCACCGCCGAGGACGGCCAGCCGTCGGTCGAGATCCACGTGCTCCAAGGTGAGCGCGAGATGTCGATGTACAACAAGACGCTGGGCAAGTTCCAGCTGGTCGACCTGCCGCCCGCCCCCCGCGGCGTGCCCCAGATCGAGGTGACGTTCGACATCGACGCCAACGGCATCGTGCACGTGTCGGCCAAGGACCGGGCCACGAGCAAGGAGCAGTCGATGACCATCACCGGCCAGTCGTCGCTCAACAAGGACGAGATCAACCGGATGGTCCGCGACGCCGAGTCGCATGCCGCCGACGACAAGTCTCGCCGGGAGGAGGCCGACGTCCGCAACCAGGCCGACAGCCTCGTCTACCAGACCGAGAAGATGCTGAAGGACCAGGCGTCGTCGCTCACCGGCGAGACCAAGGACAAGGTCGAGGCCGACCTGGCCGCCCTGAAGGAAGCCCTGGGCGGAAACGAGGTGGAGAGCATCAAGACCAAGACCGAGACGCTGGCAGTCGGCGTGCAGGAGTTGGGCAAGCAGCTCTACGAGCAGGCGGCTCCCGCCGGCGGCAACGGCGAATCTGCCGCTTCCGACGGTGCCTCTGCGGCCGGCGCACCCAACGACGACGAGGTGGTCGACGCCGAGATCGTCGACGAGGACAAGAAGCCGGAGGACCGCAAGTCATGAGCGCGGCATCGGAAAACCCGGCGGCTGACCGGCTGCCGGGCCCCGATGACGTCGACGAAGCCGATCTGGCGGACGATGCGAGGGGGCCCGGCGGCCCGGCGCCCGGTGTCGACCCGAGCAGCGCTGCCGGCGACGACGGGTCGGCGATGGCCGCCGCGGCCGATGCAGAGGCCGATGCGTCGGCGGCGGCAGCCACGCCCGGCGAGGAGGCCGCCATCGACGTTGACGCCGCCGCCGTCGACGTGAGCGAGGATCTCGACGAGCTGGCGGTGGCCCATGCGGAGAGGGACAGCTATCTCGACGCCCTCCGCCGGCTGCAGGCCGACTTCGAGAACTACAAGAAGCGCATGGTCAAGCAGCAGATGGACCAGGCCGACCGCGCCGCCGAGTTCCTGGTGGAGAAGCTTCTGCCCGTCCTCGACACGGCCGACCTGGCCTACTCGCACGGCGCCGGTGAGGATCTGACCCAGGTCCGCACCGCCCTGCTCGACGTCCTGGCCCGTGAGGGCCTGGACCGCATCGATCCCGACGGTGGCCCCTTCGACCCCACCGTCCATGACGGGGTCGCTCACGAACCGGGCGACGGCGACCAGGAGGTAGCCGAGGTGCTGCGAGCCGGCTACTGGTGGAAGGGCAGGGTGTTGCGTCCCGCCATGGTCAAAGTGCGGGGGTGAGGCACCATGGCACCCCAGCGTGAGTGGTTCGAGAAGGACTACTACAAGGTCCTCGGGGTGTCGGATCAGGCCTCCGAGAAGGAGATCGCCAAGGCGTACCGGAAGCTGGCCAAGCAGTACCACCCTGACGCCAACCCGGGCTCGGAGGACCAGTTCAAGGATGTCTCCGCCGCCTACGACGTCCTCGGCGACCCCGAGCGGCGCAAGGAGTACGACGAGGTCCGGCGCATGGGCCCCGCCGCCAACCCCTTCGCCGGCGCGGGTGCCCCCGGGGCCGGCGGGCCCGGCAGCTTCCGGGTCGACGATCTCGGTGACCTGCTCGGCAACATCTTCGGGCGCGGCGGGGCGGGACGGACCGGGCGGCCCCAGGCTCGCCCGGCGGGCCCGCATCGCGGCCAGGACCTGGAGACCAGCCTGCACCTGAGCTTCGATGACGCTGTGCACGGCGTGACCACCACGGTCAACGTCACCAGCGACGTCGCCTGCCACACCTGTGGGGGCACGGGGGCCAAGCCGGGAACCGCGCCGGTCGTCTGCCCGATCTGCGCCGGTCGGGGCGTGATCAACGACAACCAGGGGCTGTTCTCCTTCTCCCAGCCGTGCCAGGCTTGTGGGGGCACGGGCTTCCGGGTGGAACAGCCGTGCCCGACCTGTCACGGGGCCGGGACCGAGCACCGGGCCCGGCAGGTCAAGGTTCGGATACCCGCCGGGGTCACCGACGGCCAGCGCATCCGGGTCAAGTCCCGGGGCGACGCCGGCCGCAACGGTGGTCCCCCCGGCGACCTCTACGTGGTGGTCCACATCGCCGCCAGTCGTCGCTTCGGCCGCCGCGGCGCCAAGGACCTGACCCTGACCGTCCCGGTCAGCTACCCCGAGGCCGCCCTCGGCACCACCATCACGGTGCCTACCCTGGAGCGGCCGGTCAGCCTGAAGGTCCCGGCCGGAACCCGCTCGGGGAGGACGTTCCGGGTGCGCAGCCACGGCGTTCCCGTTTCGTCAGGGGTCGGCGACCTGTTCGTCACCGTGGAGGTGATCGTGCCCGCGACCCTGACCGACGAGCAGCGGGAGGCGGTCGAGGGGCTGGGGCAGGTCCTCGACGGGCCGGCCCTGCGGGCCAACCTCACCGATGGGATCAGGTCATGACCGGTGCTCGCCCGGGGTCGGCCGATGAGTGACATCCGCCGCAGCCGAGCCGTCTACGTGATCTCGGTCGCCGCCGAACTGGCCGGCGTCCACCCCCAGACACTGCGGATCTACGAGCGCAAGGGCCTGGTGGACCCGGCCCGGACCGGCGGCGGGAGCCGGCGTTACAGCGAGCACGACATCGCTCTGCTCCGTCGCATCCAGGATCTGACGAACGCCGGGCTCAACCTCGAGGGCGTGCGGCGGGTCATGGAGCTGGAGGCCGAGGTGGCGCGCCTGACCGCCGAGCTGGAAGACGTCAGGGCCGACGCTCGCGCCGCCATCGAGGGGGTCCACCGTCAGTACCGGCGCGACCTCGTCCCGGTGAAGAACTCGCCGGCCCGCTGGATCCCGAAGTCCTGACGGGAGCCGGGAATAGGGGGACCTTTCCCGGAAGTTGACAATGACGTACTCAAGTTTCCGAAGGCAGGCAGAGAGGAAGGCAGACCAGCGTGGCTCTTGACCCGAACCGGTGGACCGCCAAGACGACCGAGGCGGTGCGCGCCGCCATGGACAGCGCCCGGGACCGCAACAACCCCGAGGTCACCCCGGACCACCTGATCGCGGCGCTGCTCGGCCAGGACGGAACCGTCACCCTGCCGGTGCTGCAGCGGGTCGGTGTCGCCCCCCTCACCCTGCGCAACCGGACCGAGGAAGCCCTGGCCCGCCGCCCTCACAGCTATGGCGGCAGCGACCCCCAACTCGACCGGGACCTGCGCGACGTCATGGCTCGAGCCGACTCCGAGCGGGAGGCCATGGCCGACGACTACCTGTCCGTCGAGCACCTGCTGCTGGCCCTGGCGGCGCGGGTCGGGGTTCCCATCGAGGACCTGCGTTCCGCCCTGGTCGAGGTCCGGGGCAGCCACCGGGTGACCAGCGCCAACCCCGAAGAGCAGTACCAGGCCCTGGAGAAGTACGGCCGGGACCTCACCGCTGACGCCCGCTCGGGCAAGCTCGACCCGGTGATCGGGCGCGACGAGGAGATCCGCCGGGTCATCCAGGTGCTGTCCCGGCGAACCAAGAACAACCCGGTGCTGATCGGAGAGCCGGGAGTCGGCAAGACGGCGATCGTGGAGGGCCTGGCCCAACGGATCGTCGACGGGGACATTCCCGAAAGCCTGAAGGGGAAGCGGGTGCTCGCCCTCGATCTCAGCTCCATGGTGGCCGGCTCGAAGTACCGGGGCGAGTTCGAGGAGCGCCTGAAGGCGGTCCTCAAGGAGATCACCGACTCGGGCGGCGAGGTCATCACGTTCATCGACGAGCTGCACACGATCGTCGGGGCCGGCGCCGCCGAGGGGGCGATGGACGCCGGGAACATGATCAAGCCCATGCTCGCACGCGGGGAGCTGCGCCTGGTCGGGGCCACGACCCTCGACGAGTACCGCAAGCACATCGAGAAGGACGCCGCCCTCGAGCGCCGCTTCCAGCAGGTGTTCGTCGGCGAGCCGTCGGTGGAGGCCACCATCGCCATCCTGCGGGGGCTCAAGGAGCGCTACCAGGTCCACCACAAGGTGGAGATCCAGGACGCGGCCCTGGTGGCGGCGGCGGTGCTGTCCGACCGGTACGTGACCGGGAGGTTCCTGCCCGACAAGGCCATCGACCTGATCGACGAGGCGGCCAGCCGGTTGCGCATCGAGATCGACTCGGTGCCGACCGAGATCGACGTGGTCAGCCGGCGCATCCGCCAGCTTGACATCGAACGCCTGGCTCTGGAGAAGGAGACGGACCCGGCTTCGATCGATCGCCTGTCCAAGCTCGACTCCGAGCTGGCCGACCTGCACGAGCAGCTGAGCGGGCTGGAGGCCCGCTGGCAGAACGAGAAGGGGGCCTCCGAGGAGATCTCCACCATCCGGACCGAGATCGAGGCCCGCAAGGCGGACGCGGAGCGCTTCACCCGGGAAGGGGACCTGGCCAAGGCGGCCGAGATCACCTACGGGGACCTGCCCAACCTGGAGCGGCGCCTGACCGACGCCACCGCCCATCTGGGCGAGCTGCAAGTGGACGGCAAGATGCTCAAGCAGCAGGTCGACGCCGAGGACGTGGCTGAGGTCATCTCCAAATGGACCGGGGTGCCGGTGACCCGGCTCCTCGAAGGCGAAGTGGCCAAGCTGGTGCGCATGGAGGACGTCCTCCACCACCGCGTCGTCGGCCAGAACGAGGCGGTCAGCGCGGTGGCCAACGCCATCCGCCGGTCCCGCAGCGGGCTGTCCGACCCGGATCGCCCGATCGGCAGCTTCTTGTTCCTCGGCCCGACCGGAGTCGGCAAGACGGAGCTGGCCCGCACTCTTGCCGATTTCCTCTTCGATGATCCCAAGTCGATGGTCCGCATCGACATGTCGGAGTACATGGAGAAGCATTCCGTGGCCCGACTGGTCGGCGCCCCTCCGGGCTACGTCGGCTACGACGAAGGCGGCCAGCTCACCGAGGCCGTCCGCCGCCGCCCCTATGCCGTGGTCCTGCTCGACGAGATCGAAAAGGCCCACCCTGATGTGTTCAACGTCCTCCTCCAGGTGCTCGACGATGGTCGGCTCACCGACGGTCAGGGGCGCACGGTGAACTTCACCAACACGGTCCTGATCATGACGTCGAACTACGCCGGCGACCTGCGTGAGGCGTTCCGGCCCGAGTTCTTGAACCGGGTCGACGAGATCGTGACGTTCCGGGAGCTGACCGAGGAGGATCTGGCCGCCGTGGTCGAGATCCAGCTCGTTGGGCTGGAGGCCCGCCTGGGTCAACGCCGGCTCACCCTGTCGGTGAACGACGGGGCCCGGCGGTGGTTGGCCCGGCGGGGCTATGACCCGGCGTACGGGGCCCGGCCCCTCAAGCGCCTGATCCAGCGTTCCATCAGCGATCCGTTGGCCATGGCTCTGCTGGAGGGTCGTTACGGCGAAGGGTCGGTGGTCACCGTGGACGCAGCCGCCGACGGTGAGGGCCTGGTGTTGCACTAGGAGCACCCCGGGCCGGTCCTTATCCTTGCCCAATTACTCTATACGGAGTACTCTGGACCCGTGTCCGGGTCGAGGCGGTCCAACCCCCTCGCCCTGGCGGTGCTGGTCTCCCTCTACGAGCGGCCCATGCACCCCTACGAGGTGGCCCAGACGCTGCGGGCCCGAGCCAAGCAGGAGAGCGTGCGGCTGAACTACGGCTCCCTCTACGGGGTGGTTGACGGCCTGGAGCGACGCGGCCTGATCCGAGCCCGGGAGACCGTCCGGGAGGGGCGCCGGCCCGAGCGCACCATCTACGAGATCACCGACGCCGGGGCCCGTGAGGCCTCCGACTGGTTGTCGGAGCTGCTGGCGGTCCCGGCCAAGGAGTACCCCGCGTTCATGGCCGGGTTGTCCTTCATGGCTGCCCTGCCGCCCGAGGAGGTCACCGCCGCCCTGTCCGCTCGGGCCCGGGTCCTGGAGTTTCAACTCGAGCAACTCCGGGGCGTGCAACGCGCCGCCGCCAAGGCAGGTCTGCCCCGCCTGTTCTTCGTGGAGACGGAATACGAGCATCGGCTCCTGCAGGCCGAGCTCGACTTCGTGGGCGAGCTGGTCACCAACATCGAGTCCGGATCCCTCGGCGGGCTGGACCTGTGGCGGAGCTTCTTCGCCGGGGACGACACCATGGCCAAGATGGCGGCCCAGCTCGGCGAGCCCTTCGCTCTGCCCGGGGAGGTGCCGACGCCACCGACCCCTTGAACCCCTGAACGAGAAGGCCGGGGTCGCGTGCGCCAACACGCGACCCCGGAACGACCACGAACCCACGATCCGTGAGGACCCTGCGCCCGCAGTGACAGCACCAGCGTAGGCGTCCTCCCGGGTCAGGCATCCACCAACCGAGAGGAACGCACATGACCGCACTCATCGAGGCTGACGGCCTCGTCAAACGATTCGGCAAGGTCCGGGCCCTGGCCGGCCTGGACCTGACCGTCCCGGCCGGGCAGATCACCGCCATCCTTGGACCCAACGGGGCCGGCAAGACCACGCTCATCCGCACCGTCGCAACCCTCTTGCGCCCTGACGCCGGGACCCTGAGCGTGCTCGGCCACGACGTGACCCACCGGCCGGTGGCCGTCCGCCGCCTGATCGGCCTGGCCGGCCAGGCCGCCGCCGTGGAGGCGGCCATGACCGGGCGGGAGAACCTGATCATGGTTGCCCGCCTCTACGGTCAGGGCCGGCGGCCGGCGCGAGCGTCGGCGTCAGCGGTGCTCGACCAGCTCGACCTGGGCGAGGCCGGGGACCGGCCGGTGCGCACCTACTCCGGTGGCATGCGCCGGCGCCTCGACCTCGGCGCCAGCCTGGTGGGCGCCCCCCGCCTGCTGCTGCTCGACGAGCCGACGACCGGCCTCGACCCCCGCAGCCGCATCGAGCTGTGGGATGCCATCCGCGACCTCGGCGCCTCCGGCACCGACATCGTGCTCAGCACCCAGTACCTCGAGGAGGCCGACCAGCTCGCCGCCCGCATCGTCATCATCGACGCCGGCCGGGTGATCGCCGACGGCACGCCGGGCGAGCTCAAGTCCAGGGCCGGCACCGACCGCATCGAGGTCCACACCCGCGACGACCACAACCTGGAACTGGCATCGGCGGTGCTCGCCGGCTTGGGCGGCGGGCCCGACGTGGACCGGGCCACCCGGCGCTGCTCGCTGCCGACGACCGACGGCGCCCAGTTGCTCCCTGTGGCCATGGCCCGGCTGAGCGACGCCGGCGTGGCGCTCGAGGACCTCACCCTCCGCCGGCCCACCCTCGACGAGGTCTTCCTCGCCCTCACCGGCCACCAGGCCGGCATGTCCGGACCCAACCAGGCCGACGCTCCCCGCGCCGCCGACCTTCCCCAAGGAGCCCTCCGATGACCGCCACCGCCACCACCGCCCCGGCCCGCTCCACCGGGCCCGCCGCCCACCGGGGAGCGTCATTCCCCGTAGCCACCCTCACCGTGGCGGGGCGAACGATCAAGAAGTTCGTTCGCACCCCCCAGCTGATCGTGGCCGGGACCCTCTCGGGCGTCATGTTCCTCATCATCTTCCGCTACGTGTTCGGCGGGGCCATCAGCCACACCGGGGCCATGACCTACGTCAACTTCGTCGTCCCCGGCTTCGTCATGACCAGCGTCCTGTTCACCGGGATGGGCTCGGCCGCCGGCATCGCCGAAGACCTCACCGAGGGGTTGTTCGACCGGCTCCGAAGCCTCCCCGTTCCCCCCCTGTCGATCATCTGCGGGCGAGCCCTCGCCGATACCGCCATGGTGACCTGGAGCCTGGCCATCACGACGGCCTTCGGCTTTGCGGTCGGGTTCCGAATCCACGACGGCGTTGGGTCGGCGCTGGTCGCGTTCGGCCTCTGCGTGCTGTTCGGCTTCGCCTTCTGCTGGCTGTTCATCGCCCTCGGGTTCCTGGCCGGCAGCGCTCAGGCCGCCCAGAGCCTGTCGTTCCTGGTGTTCCCGCTGACGTTCGTGTCGAGCGCCTACGTGCCGGTGGCCACCATGCCGACCTGGATGCGCGCCTTCGCCGACCACCAGCCGATCACGGTCATGTCCGACACGGTCCGGATCCTGGCCGAGGGCCAGCCGGCCGTCGCCGTCATCGGCCATCCCCTGGGGACCTACCTTCCCCAGGCCCTCGCCTGGTCCGCCGTCCTCCTCGCCGTGTTCGTCCCGCTGGCGGTGTGGCGCCTGGGACGAAGCTGAGGACGGCCGCTGAGGACGGTCGAAGGAGGCCTATGTCGGCAGGGCGAAGGTGCCCTCCACCTCCACCGCGTCGTGGATCTTGAGCGCCCCCATCATGGCCGAGTACGGCTTGACCCCGAATTCGGTCTGCACCACCTGGCCCTTGACGACCACCTTGGTGCCGTCGATGCTCACGTCCAGGGTCGCCGGCTTGGTCTGGCCGGTGATCGTCAGCTCACCCTCCACGGTGTAGGCGGCGCCGCCGCCGGAGACCGCCGTGGTCCGGAAGGTGATGTCGGGGTACTTCTTGGTCTGGAGGGCCTTGTCGTTGATGTTCTTGGCGATGTCCTTGCGGTCGCTGTCGCTCAACGGCTTCACGCCTCCGCTGGAGTCGATGACCTCGAGGGATGCGGGCTGGACCGTCACCTCGCCGTTCGATGCTGACGGGTCGTCGGCGTCGAAGTTGACGGTGCCGCTCCAGCTCTTGGCTTCGAGGACGAGGTTGTGGGCCATCTTGGCGCCGACCCCCGCTTTCTGGGTGCGGATGGTGAGGCTCCCGTCGCTCGGACCGATCTGATAGGTGCCGCTGCTTGGTGCCATGACTCGACACTATGCCCGGCAGTTGGGTGCAAGTCGGCAAAACGCCGGTTTAGCGATCCTCGACGGGCCGGCAGGAACCTGGGGAGACGGCGGCGAAGACTGAGCCAGCGGCGAGCGAAGACTGAGCCAGCGGCGAGCGAAGACTGAGCCAGCGGCGAGCACGAGGACAGGGAGCGATGAGCGGTCGACAGGTGACGATGGGCAGTCCGGGGTCGAACAGGAGGGCCGGCCGCGGTGGCGCTCGTCGGCGGCTGGCCGTGGCCACCCTCGGCGGCATGGCCATGGCCGGTGCTGCGC